>JBOGIC010000022.1:0-11687 GCA_050744985.1 Acidimicrobiales bacterium | reverse complement strand
GCCCACCCTCGCGCCAGCGGCCCGTGCATCACCCGCCCAGACTGAGTCAGCCCCATCGTGCTCACCCAGCCTGACGGCTACGCGCCCCCGCATGGCCAACCATCGCGGCGCTCAACAGTCGGCTGTGGCAACGGGCGACAGAGCTTCGCACTCGCCGAGCACTTCCCACGGGTGATGGGCGTCGACCTCTCGGCCGAGGCCATCCGGGGCGCGCAGGCCCTTTACCGGCGGGACAACCTCGAGTTTCGTATCGTGGACATCCTCGACGACGACGAGGTGGCCCACCTGCACGACGAGCTCGGTGACGCCAACGTCTACGTGCGGGGCGTGCTCCACCAGCTTCGCACCGAGGACCTTGCCGCCGCGGTGCGGACGGTCGCCACGCTGGTCGGCCGGCGGGGCAGGGCTTTCGTCGTTGAGCTGTCGCCTGCGGCCGAGGGGTTGTTCAAGTCGCTGGCGAGCGACCCCAACGGCCCACCTCCCAAGCTCGCACGCGTGTTCCAGCACGGCATCGTGCCGGTGGCGCTGGCGCCCGGCCAGGTTCGGGAGTTGTTCATGGCGGAGGGTTTGGCGGCTGTGTTCACCGGCGCCTCTGGGATCGTCACCACTCAGGTCGGGCCGGGGGGCCAGCCACTCGAGGTGCCATGCGACGCGTGGCTGTTCTCGCGCTCTGCCTAGAGAGGGCGGGCGTCAGACGGCGGCTGGCGTCGGTGACCTTGAGGCGGTGATGGAGGTCGTCCCGCTGAGCGAACGGCTCGCGGCGCGTTCCCGACATCCGTCCTCGAGCGGCTGTTGTAGCGGGCGTTCGTCCCCGCAGGCGGATCCGCCTCCGGCACCAGCGCGACGATCCGCGAGCCATCTCGTATGAAGCGGTAGCGTCATAGGGCGATGGCGCTGGCGTCCGCGCATCTTGTGTGAAGGGGCCGGCGGTCCTGCTGCAGAAGTCGTGACTCGCCAACCGGCCGGCCTACGGGCGAGACTCTTGCGGTGCCGGCTGAGACCGAGCCCAACGTCTCCGCATGGGTCAAGACGGATACCACCGGTCCGCTTCGTCCCGTCGGCTCCGGCCAGCTGCCTGCACATCTCGCCGATGGCGCCTGGGCGTGGGTCGATGTCACCGCCGCCACGAACGAGATGGCCTTCGACCTCGGACAGCGCTTCGGGGTCCCGGACCACGTCATGGCCGACACCGTCGGTCGTGCCGTCTTCCCCAAATGGGAGGACCACGACAGCCGCCTTCTCATGGTCCTCCATCTGCCCACGTTCGACGATGACCAGGTGGCAACCACGCCCCTGGTTTGCCTCATCGGACGCGACCTACTGCTGACTTTTCATCTCCGTTCGCACCCCGGGCTCGACTGGCTCCTCGACGCTGCCACGCGCCATGCCGCGCTCGCTGAAGGGGGCCCCGACGTCATGCTCGGCCGCCTCGCCGAGTTGGCCGCCCGCGAGTTCCATCCCCTCGTCGAGGGTTGCGGTGTCGCCTTCGATACCTTGGCCGACCGGGCCCTGGAGGGCGACCCGGCCGTGCTCCCGGACACCCAGGCGCTGCGGAGGGACGCGGCGCAGTTGCGCACCGCCCTCGGTCCCCAGCGAGAGGCCGTCCTGAGCCTGGCCGCGGTCGACACCAAGCTGCTCGGTACCGAAGCGCGGCGGCGCCTGCGCGACGCGTACGACCACCACCACCAGTTGGTCGAGGAGCTTGACGCCGCCCGGCTGATGCTGGCCTCGGTCGCCGATACCTACCGAGCGGCGGTAGCCGAGCGCACCAACGAGGTGATGAAGGTCCTCACCGTCTTCTCCGCGATCCTCCTGCCCCTCACAGTCATCGTCGGGATTTACGGGATGAACTTCGAGCGCATGCCCGAGCTGAGCCGGCCATGGGCCTACCCAGTGGTGCTCGCCACCATGGCGACGATCGCCATCGTGCTGTGGGTGTACTTCGTCCGACGAGGATTCGTTGGCCGCCCCCGCGCCGCCCGCATGCCGCGACGAGTGGGCCGGGGTGTGGTGGCCGCAGCCCGTTCGCCGGCGCGCTCCGTGAGCGCGCTGGTGTTCCGCTCGAGCGAGTACGAAGCTACGTCCGGATCGGGCCGGACGACCGCTGACCTCGACCGGGAGACCATCGAGGTGGTCGCCGACCTCTTCCGCCTGGGATGGCAGGCGCCCCAGACGATCCTCGACGCCGACGGCCACAGCCGCAACTCATGAATGAGGCCTGGATCTGGGCGGCGGCGGCGTTCGTCGGAGGTTTCGTAGCGGGCGCCTTGCTGGCCTGGGCGGCCCGCCGGATTCTCCGGGCGCCTGGGCGCCGACCCGAGGTTCAGGAGCTGGCCGGTCCGACGGCGACGTTCCTGTTCTGGCTGGCGGCCGCCACCGGGATTGTCCTCGCCGTGGCCGCGGTCGAGCCGCAGACGATCGCGGACGTTCCCGCCGACCTCCTTTCCTACGTCCCGCGCGTCCTCGCCGCCGGGCTGATCCTCCTGGCGGGGCGAGCCATCGGGGTGGTCTGCGCAGCAGCCACCGGCCGCGCCGTCGCCCGGGCCTTGGGGCGTCCGTCGAGCCACGTCGCCGCCGCGGTCCGCCTCGCCGTCAACTTGGCCGCCCTGGTACTCGCCCTGTCTCAGCTCGGCTTGGACACAACCGTCCTGGTGGTGCTGGCCGCAGGCGTGGCAATGACCTTCGGCCTGGCGTTCGCTCTGCTCGTCGGGCTAGGCGGCACGGACGTGGCCCGGGAAATCGCGGCAGGCCGGTACCTGCGCCGCTTCGTCGCGCCCGGTGCCACCGTCCGTTCGTCGGAACTGACGGGATCTGTGGTCGCGCTGCACCCGCTTACCATCGAGGTGGTCACTGAGGAAGGCCGCCGGCTCCACGTGCCGAACACGCGCCTCCTACGCGACGTGCTCGAGATCGACGGCGGCCAGCTGTCCGATTCTTGAGCGCGAGTCCAGCCGGGGAACGCCGGCCGGTGGTCCCCGCAAGGGGAACTCCTTCCGCACGCTCGTGCCTACTTCACGCGGAACGGGTCCTCCGCCGCCACCAGTCCCACAAGGGGATCCCCGAGCGGGACCGGCTGGGCCCCACGTGTCAATCCCGCTGCGGGACGCGCGTGCTGCGCGCCTCGGGCCGATCGGCTTACGGGATTGGAGGCCGGAGGCGGACTCCCGCTCAGCTGAGTGACGACCGTCGTCGAGCTTTGCCGCAAGCCCTTGCCGCTCGACGTGCTTCTGGCGTCGATCGCCGACCCGGGATCGCGACCCTGTAGCGAGCCCCACCGACGACGTCGATGTCGTCCTGGAGGGTGACTGCGCAACTTCGGTGTCGAGCTCCCGGTCGTGGACGGCGAGCGTCGAGTGTCGCCGGCGGGGCGGCGCCTCCCAGCGGCTGCGATCTGAACGAGGCCCGTACGGCCCCGATGCGCGTCGAGCTCGGCCGCCGAGTGGGCGCCGTCCTGCCCCCCGCCGAAGGGGCGACGGCGTCCGACGAATTGGTCGACGGCCTCGGCGCCCGAGCGGTGATCGACCTGTGGGTCCCTGCCCCCGACAGCCTGGTGGCGCCCCTTCGAAGCGGCCCCGCTCCGGTGCGGCCGGGGCTCCCGCCCTCCAGCCGGCGCCGGGCGTGTGGCGGACCTTGAGGCCGTCGGCATGACGCCAACGGGTAGCCGGCGCCTCAGTGAAAGAAATCGCGAAAGAAAACCCGCCTCGCCTGTGAGAGCGGGGCCACATCGGCGCTCTTGTACGTCATGGAGCCTACGACCGGCTCCCCGACTGAGAAGGGAGCAGAGCCGATGCCCGACAACCGGTGCCGAACAAGCCATCGGATCACGCGCTGCCTGGCAGTGGCCGCCGTCGTGCTGACACTGCTGGGAAGCCTCGGTGTGTTGGCGGCGAACCCGGCGAGCGCCCAAATCGCCACCCAGGTCGACAGCTTCTTCATCGGCCACGACGGAAGGCCCTATGTTGCCTGGAGGGGGTTCGGTGGCTGGATGGGTCCGGCTCCCATCGGCTCGGCGTTCGGGCTGGCCCCCCCTGGTTCAGCGGTGACGGCCGCGAGGCAGACGCATAGTCAGCTCGATCTGTTCTTCGTCGGCTACGACGGGAGGCCGTATGTCGCCTGGCTGGGCGAGAAAGGCCACTGGTTCGGCCCCGCGGCAATCGGCTCGGCCTACGGGCTGGCCCCTCCAGGGGCGGCGGTGGCAGCCGTGAAGCAGACCGACGACCAGCTCGATCTGTTCTTCGTGGGCCACGACGGGCGGCCCTACGTCGCGTGGGTGAGCGAGAAGGGCAACTGGTCAGCCCCCGCGCCGATCGGCTCGCCGGGCGTCGTGCCCGCGGGTGCGTCGTTGGCGGCCATGAAACAGGCGCCCGACCAGCTCGATCTGTTCTTCGTGGGCCACGACGGCCGGCCCCACGTCGCCACGGTCACGAACAAGGATCCCTGGGTCGCCCCCGCCCCCATCGGCTCGGCCTACGGACTGGCCCCGCCTGGGTCAGCCGTGACCGTCGAGACGACCCGGCGCGATCTGAACCTGTTCTTCATCGGCCACGACGGGCGGCCCTACACCGCTTGGGTCGCCGCCAAGGACCGATGGTCGGGACCGCTCGCCATGGCCTCGCCGGCCGGACTGGCTCCGCCCGGATCGGCGATCACCTCGGCACGACCCGGGGGCGACCACCTCGACCTGTTCTTCCTTGGCAACGACGGTCGCCTCTACATCTCCTGGGTGACGGACTACGATCACCTGGCCCGACCGGGGTCGATCGGTCCGGCCAGTGCGGCACCCGTGCGGGCGGGGGTCGCCTCCGGCACACAACCGCTGCATGCTCCAGCGCCGCCCCCCCCGCCGCCGGAGCCTGCCCTGGCGCCGCCGACCCTTACGGTCCACAGCGAGGGATCCGGTCATGCTGCGGTCTTCACCTTCGACGGATCGGGCTTCGGGCCGTTCAAGACCGTCACCCTGCGGGTCGTGGACGACGCCTACGCCAGCCGGACCTTCCAGGCGTCATCCGACAGGGACGGAAAACTGCTGCCGCACCGGCAGTCCATCCCGTGCATCTCCGGTCTCACCCTGCACTTTTCGGCCGCCGACAGTCGGCCCAGCCGCAGCGATCTCACGGGTGTGGTGTGGAGCAACACCGTCACGATGTCGTGTCCGTAGCGCGGTGTGCGTCGGCGCAGCGTGTGCGCGCCGGGAACGCTGCTCCGCTTCCCGCCCCGCCCTCCGAGCGAGGCCCAGGTGGCATGTTCGTGCGGTCCTGGTGGCCGAGCCGGGCAAGCGGCACGTACTGTGGCAGGCGTTCCCGTCGCAGGGAGCACCCGCGACGAGAACGCCTGCTCTTGATGGCGGCGAGCACACCGAGCGAACCGGCCCCGGGCTGCCCCGGGGTGATCGCGCCCCCGTCGGGCTCGGCGGCGGCTCGACGCGCGCGCGACCGGGCGAGACGCAGATGACCCCGCCGGGAGGGTCCGGCCCCCGCTTCCGGCCGTGGTCCGCACCGCCCACTGCCGTGTCGTGCCGGTTCAGCCCGGTGCGAGGTCTGTGGAAGCGGTGCCTGGAGGACCGGTTCCTCGGCCCCCGCCGCTGGAGGCCATTGTGGTGGCCCCTCGACAACAGGGGCACGGAATGAACCGTCGTCGGCTCACCCGCGGACATCGGCTGATCGCCGCGTGCCGAGTACGGCACAGCTGGACGCAGGCCCCACCGTGAGGGGCGCAGGAGGCCGACGATGAGCTTCTCCTATCGCGGCGCGAGCCTTGCCGACCTCCAAGCGGCGCACAAGGGCCACGACGAGGCTCGCACCCGACTCATCCGCAACCTGCGCCCCCAGCTCCTGCGCTACATCACCCGGAAGTACGGCGATCCGGAGGCCGCCGAGGACATCACCCAAGAGGTGACGTTTGCGGTGCTTCGCAGCCTGCACACGCTGCGAATCGTGTCGATCAAGGGCTTCGCCGCGTGGCTCAATGTCGTCATCCCTAATGCCGTCGCGCGCCACCACGCCGCAGAGGCGAAGGCCATGCCGGGCGATGAGGAGCTGTGGGAGACGGCGGGGCTGTGGGGCCCGACAGACTCGCCCGAGGGGGTGATTCTCCACCGCCACCAGCTCACCGCAACCGGTCGTGAGGCGCTCGGGGGACTCTCTGGTAAGTCTCGCGACCTGTTCATCGCCATGGTCGAGTCTGGCTACACGCCCGACGAGTACGGCAAGGAGCTGTCGCAACTGACCGGCATACCGCACGGCAACGTCGGCACCTACGCCAAGCGCTTGCCCGCCTCGGTCGTCGAGTCTCTTCGCTGCCTGTGGGTGGCACGCCGAAGCGACTGTCCCCGCCTGCGCGCCGTCCTCGCCCGCCAGGGATGGGACCCAACGGCGGCGATGACACCGGCGATCCGCACGGCGATCACCAACCACATCAGCCGGCGCGTCGGGCCGGCGTGCACTGTCTGCGCCGGTGTGGCCAACAGCGTTCGGAAGGGCGAGATGCTGGGCGCCGTGGCCCTATTGCTGGCCCTACGCTCGGCCCGTGCCGAGGCGGCGGTGCTGGGGACAGGCCAGCCGTCCGGCTTTGCCATCAGCGGAGCCGACGACGGCCTCGGGCACGCGGGCGGGCAGGCGCCGTCGGTCGCGGCACCGGGAGATGCCGTCGCCGTCGGGGACCACACGGCCGGTTCGGTTGAGGCGGCGACCCCGGCACCTTCGAACCCAGCCCACTCCCAAGTGTCGTCGGGGCATGACCCCCAGGCCGACGGCAGGGCCGGTGCGGCGTCGAAGCCGCCGGCGTACGGCGCGTCCGGCCAGCCCGAGCTCACCGGGCCGACAAGCCGCGTGACTTCGGTGGCCGAAGATCCGAGCCGCCGGGGTTACGGGCAGTGGTCCCGAACCGCCCTCCTCGTCGGTATCGCCGTCGTTGTGCTGGCCCTGGTGGCAGCCGTGCTGCGGTTGTCTGGAACCTCGAGGCCCGAACCTTCGGCCACACTCAGCTCCGGCGCCTTATCCGGCTTCCCCGCCACGTTGGCGACCGCCGGCGGCGCCGCGCCGTCCCTGGTCGCTTGGCCCGCTTCGGTCAGTTTCGATGAGACCACGCTGGGCGGGCCCCGTCGCACCAGAACCATCATCGTCACGAACCTCAGTGCCGACCAGCTCACGATCGAGGGCACGGCCGTCACCGGGGACGACGCCGGCGACTTTACGGCGAGCGATCACTGTCCCCGGCCACGCCTCGCGCCGGGTGGTAGCTGCACGGTGGATCTCACGTTCGCACCTGGCGCCATCGGCGCTCGCCACGCCACAATGGCCCTGACCTACCTCGGAGGGGCGCTGGCGGTGGCGATGATAGGGACCGCCGTGGCACCGCCTGCGCCCGTGGGGACGAGCCCTCCGTCGAGCACCGGCGTCTCGGGTCCCCCGCCGCCCCCGCCGGCGCGCGAGGAAGGGAACCTCACGGCGACGCCCGGTCTGGTTGACCTCGGAACGGGCGACCGCGCCACGCTGGGACTCGCCAACACCGGCGGCGCGGCCCTGGATTGGTCGAGCGCCTCTGACCGTCCCTGGCTGTCCATGTCCCCTCGCAGCGGCCGCCTTCGGCCGGGGCAGCGCATCAACGTCGTGGTCAGCATCGATCGACCGGCGCTCCCGGAGGGTGACCTCAGCGGCGTCATCACCGTCGCTCCTGCCGGTGGGTCGACCGGAGGCGCGGCGGTCACGGTCCGAGCGGTCGTGGATCGTCCGCCGGTCATCCACGCGGCAACGGTGACCCCGATCAACTGCGCGTTCGACGTCGTCGCCTCGGTCAGCGACGAGTCCCCTCCCGTGCGCGTCTTGATCGAGCCCTTGGGCAACCCCATGGCGCTGACCGGAGCTGACTACCGGGGCTTCGTGGCGAACCAACTCACACCGGTGACATTGACCGTGGCCGCGACCGACGCACGCGGGAACGTGGCCCGAAGAACGCTCGGCCCGGTCGGACAGGCGCCCTGCAACCCCAAGGAGTGAGCACGCTTCGGTGTGGGGCCTGGTGCCGCACACCGCGGACACCCATGGTCAGACTCTTGCCACGTTCGCCCCCTTCGACCTGGCGGGGCTCGGCCTCTCGCCCCGCTCTGTCACGGAGGCGGAACGGCGAGCGGCGGTGCCCGCAAGGGGAACGCCCGACGGAAGCGTTCTGACTCGCGGTAACGGTCGCGGCCAAGGGCGGCCTTGTCCCGCATGCGGATCCCTCACCGGGACGCGCGTGCCGCGCGCCCCGAAGCCCGATCCCTCACCGGGACGCGCGTGCCGCGCGCCCCGAAGCCCGATCCCTCAGCGGACTCCAGCGACCGGAGCCTGGAGCGGTCGATGGCTACGTGCCGGTCACCTTCGGGCATCCCGCCTACCCGGTGTACGGGGCGCCGGCAGGCGTTGCGCGTGCAACTCCTCGCCGCGCCGGCCGCACCAGATCTCCGATTCGGCAGACGACCCACGGTGACTGCCGGAGAGCACCGATCGCCCACGAGTACCCGAAGCACTTCGAGCCGATCCGTGGACCTTCGTTTCGAGTCTCGGGCTGACGGTCGCAACAGGGCGTTCCGGATCCACCGCCTGAGCCTGTCCTCGGCGCGCATCCGATGCCGAGGGGGGCCGGGACGTCCTCCCAGACGAGTGCCGGTGCCCTGGTGTAGCCCACCCTGCCTTGTGGGAGGCCGCCCTCGATGAAATGGAACCGTGAGCGCGCCTAGCGCGGGGGTTCTCGATCGCGCGGTAGCGGTAAACGGGCCCGGACGAGCGTGCCGGTCCCAGGGCTCGACTCCACGCCGAGGTCCCCGTTGAGCTCCTCGGCCCGAGCCTCCATGGACGAGAGCCCCACGCCGTTGCGTGCCGTGCGCGCGAGTCCCTGCCCGTCGTCGCGGACCTCCAGTTTGAGCCAGTGCGCGTCGACCCAGAGCGAGATCGTGCAGCGGCGCGCACGGGCGTGGCGGCGAACGTTCTCCACCGCTTCACAGATGATCAGGAACGCGCCTACCTCAATGTCGGTCGGCAGCCCCCGTATGTCCGTCATGGCGTCTACGGTCACCACCAGCGGGTTCGGCTGGAGCCCGAATGTGGAGACGTGATGGCGGACAGCGCCCACGAGGCCGAACTCGTCCAGCGAGCGGGGCCCTTGGTTGTCGATGAGCCGTCGGAGGTCAGCCCGGATCCAGCTGATCTTTCCCTTGGCGGAATCCGCTTGGCGGCGAATCCGCTGCACCGCGCTCCCGGCGTCCGGTGCGGCGCACATGTTGAGGATGGCGTCGAGCTCGAATATCACGCCGCTGAGTGCGGGCTTCACGCCGTCGTGATGGTCCCGGCGGAGGCGCGCCCGCTCCTCCTCACGCTCGGTGACCAAGCGACGACGGGCTCGCTCCAGGGCTGCCGTCTGGCGGAGTGCGTACGCGGCGACCGCGAGCTGGCCGGACAGGTCCTCGAGCAGCACACGGTCCCGGGAACGCAACCGGCCCCTCGCCCGGTCGGGGACCACCGCGAGCCGCCCGACGACCTCACCGCGGTGCACGAGGTCGAACAGCGCGGCATCGGGCCGGATCTCCCCAAGGAGCTCGGCGGCGATGACCTCACCTCGATCGTCGCGGACCTCGACGGCGACGTACGGCAGGTCGAGGGCCTCGGCGACGGTGGTGACAATCGCAGGCAGGACCTGATCGGGGGCGACGGTGGCGTCGAGGCGCCGGGCCAGGTCAAGGAGCGCATAGCGTTCCCGCGAGGCCGTCTGCATCCGTCCGAGGACGCTGGCGAACGCCGCCTGAAGCGGTTTGGCGGCGGCGACCACCGCGATGAGCGCTATCAGGCGGTTCTCGCTGCTGTACCGGAAGATCACCCAGTACGTGGCACCGGCCACAAGCAGCACCGCCGCGTTGACCACTGAGCGATCGACAAATCGCTTGACGTCGGCGATCCCGAGGTCGAATAGGCCGCTTCTGACGATGGCTACCATGACCGCGCCGGGCAGCATGAGCAGGCTGACCAGCCCCAGCACCCGGTAGGCAGTGTCCGGCACGCCGAGCGGCACGAGGACCACCAGGGAGGGGACGAGGGTCATGACGACGGCGGCACGGAGGAACCACTTGAGCTGGGACCGCACCCGCTCATCCGCTCGCCGGTAGCGGGTGAGGAGCCCGGCCAGGCAGAGAGGGCCGCCGACGACGACGGCGACCAACGTTCCGAGGGCGGCCGCACTGCGGGGGACCCATCCGACGCCGGCGGGGTTGGCAACGGCCGAACCCGGCAGCGCCCCACCTGCGAGCGCGCCGGCGACGGTGATGGCGACGGTCAGCAACGCCATGCCGACCGCGATGGGCCGCCACGGTCGCGAAGGCGGACGCCCGTCGGGAAACACGAGCAGCAGAAGAGTTCTGCAGAGGATCACCCCGGGTATCCACGCCCACGCCGCGAACCAGGC
The DNA here is from genome assembly GCA_050744985.1 of Acidimicrobiales bacterium. Lineage (GTDB taxonomy): Bacteria > Actinomycetota > Acidimicrobiia > Acidimicrobiales > AC-14 > JBOGIC01. The sequence continues at coordinate 1,256 of JBOGIC010000022.1, read as the reverse complement.
CATCCACGCCGCCGCGGGGAGCCGGCGAGGATCGGCTCCCAGTACGTACGCCGCGTACTGCTCGCCGAAGAAGGCCAGCCCGACGAATCCCACCGAGCACAACAGCCATCCGGTCGGGTTTCCGGGGCGCCGCGACGCCACGAGGCTGCCAACCCACGCGAACGTGACGGCGACGAGCGGGGCGACCGGGTCGAAGTCAGCCAGCGACGCCCTCCCGTTCTCCAGCTGGAGGTGGACGCCCCCGATGACCGCCGCGACGGAGATCCAGCAGATCAGGCCCGGAAGCCAGGCCATGCGAGGGCGACCGCTATCCCGGGTAGCCAGCGTTGCCGTCCCTCACCTGGGTGCGCAGCTCGTCGAGCACGGACCTGGGGGGCTGACCTTGGAGGACGATCCGATCCACCGCTTCGTTCATCGCCGCGGTGACAGCCGCCCAGTAGGGCTCCGCGGGGCGGTACCACCCGCCATCAAGGGCTTCCTTCATGGCGCCGATCGTGGCGTCGCTCGGGGCGGACGCGTCGTAGGCATCGTCACGGATCGCGGGCCAGGCGTTTCGCTCGACGAGGAACCGCTGCGCATCCCTCGACATGAGGAACCGGGCGAGGTCGACGGCCGCCGCCCGCTCTGCACCGGCCACGCCGGCCGGGATTCCGAGCACGTCACCACCGATTACGTGCTTTCCGGCCCCTTGCCATCCGGGGTAGACGTGGAACTCGCTGAGCCGTCCCTCGTCCGCCAGTTCCGCCGAGGTCACCGACCAGTTCTGCGCGAGCCATGACGTCCCGTCCTCCAGGTACTCGATCTCGGTGTCGTGCTTGGCGAACAAGCTCTCCCGCGTCAGTAGCTTCTCGTGCCAGAGGGTCTGAAGGAACTCGAACGCCTTCACAACCTCGTCGCTGTTCAGTCGCACCGGGTTTCCGCCAAAGGCGAGCACCAGTTCGGAGATCGTGACTGCGGCAGGGCGACCGCCGTCCTTGTCGGAGAGGGAGAGCGTCAGAACCGGGCGGCCGGCAACGTCCTTCAGCCGCTGTGCTGCGTGCTTAAGGTCGTCGGGCGTGCGAGGGAGGTCGATTCCCGCGTCGGCGAGTCGGGCCCGGGGCGCGTATGCCAGCCGCACGTTGGGCCGGAAGGGCAGGAAGAACGGCTTGCCCTCAAACTTTGGAGGGAGCCCGGTCGTGACACCGGCGTCCACTGGGACGTCGGAGAGGTCCTGTGCGAGTCCTTCGGTCACGAGGTCGGCGAGTGCCACGTTGTCC
>JBOGIC010000021.1:0-2650 GCA_050744985.1 Acidimicrobiales bacterium | reverse complement strand
GGTCGGGCGCTCAGGATGGCGTGGCCGGTGCCCCACGGCTTGGCCCGGTCGCCGGAATCCTGGAGCGCGAACTCCACATCGGCCAGCCGGCCGAACCCCTCCTCGGCGTGGGCGCGCACGGCCGGCTCGCTCTTTTCGGAGACCACCAACACGACCCGGTCGAATCCGGCCCGGAGGGCGTCGTAGACCGCGTAGTCCATCAGGGCGTGCCCGCCGGGGCCGACCTCCGCCAGTTGCTTCATCCCGCCGAACCGGGAGCCAACCCCGGCGGCGAGGACGACCATTGCTCGTTCGGAACTCATGCCCGTGTTTTAGCGTGGGACCGCGCTGACGATCGACAACCTCCTCGCCGCCGATGACTGGCGGTTCACCGTGCTGGTGGTCGCGATGGTGTCGTGCCCGGCGCGCTCGACGCACTGGAGTCGATGCACCACCGGGCGGCTGTTGACCCGTCAGTTGCGGTCGACCGGCACCGTCTTGCTCGACCACTCGCTCGGGTCGACCGGTACGCGGACCTCGAGGATCCCGTCGCGGTACCGGGCTTCGATGGCGTCCTCCTGCGCGCCCGCGGGCAGCGGGACCGAACGGGAGAAGCTGCCGTACAGGAACTCCTGGCGGGCCAGGCCCTGCTCTTCGACGACCTCGGCGGCCTGCTGGCGCTCGACCCGCAGGTGGAGCATGTTGTCGCTGATCGTGATCTCCACGTCCTTCGCGGGATCGATCCCGGGCACCTCGGCCCGCACAACGAGAGTGTCGTCGTCGACGAACTCCTCGATGGGGATCCCTGCGTTGACCACCGCGTTCGTGGTTGTCATGGCTGGTTCTCCCTTCTGGTAGCGATCGTGCCGCTCCGTATTAATGGCGCGCCGACGCACAGCGCGGCAACCGGTATGCCGTATACCTACCCGCTCGCCGGTGGTGCCGAATCAGCAGCCGGTGCCCGAGCCGGTGTTCACGCAGTTGTCGGGCGAGTTGGCGACGACGGCGCTCCCGCCCTGGAGCACGACCTGACCCCCGTTCTGCACCCCGCCTCCGCTCACCGCCGCCGTGTTGTTCATGACGACCGAGGCGGTCAGCACGAGCGTCCCCTCGTTGAAGACACCACCGCCCAGGCCATGTTGGCTGCCGAGGTAGAGCGGGGCGATGTTGGCGTTGATGACCGTGTTCGACACGTTGGCGGTCGCCCCGGCGGCGTTGTTCAGGCCGCCACCGAGGTTGCCCGAGTTGGCGCTGAGGACGGCGCCGGTGAGTGTCAGCTCATGAGTGTTGCGGATGGCGCCGCCCTCGAGGGCGCTGCCGGTCGTGAAGCGGGAGTTGGTGACGACCGCGGTCCCGAAGTTGAACAGGCCGCCGCCCTGGACGCCGGCGTTGCCGGTGAAGCTGCTGTCGGCGATCGTGATGCCGTGCGCCCCGAACGCGCCGTTGAAGATCGCCGCCCCGCTGGCGCCGGCGTTGTCGGCGAAGGTCGAGCCGGTGACGCTCATCGTGTTCATGAAGTCGTTGTCGAGCGCGCCGCCGGCGTCCACGCCGCGGTTGCCAACGAACAGGCTGTTGCGGACCACGGTCGTGCTGTTGACTCCCGTGTTGATGAGCGCGCCGCCGGAATCCGCCTGGTTGTTGCGGAACGTGCTGTTGCGCACCTCGACCTCGCCCGCCGAGTTCGCCACGCCGCCGCCTTCGCCGGTGACGTCCCCGTTGCCGGTCATGCTCACCGACTCGAGCAGCACGCGGCCGGCGTGGTTGTAGATCGCTGAACCGAACCCGATCGAAAACACCGGGTGGAAGATCGTCGTCGTGAGGTTGCCGGTCATCGTGACCCGGGTGAGGGTCGACTGCGCCCCCGTCCCGTTGTAGATGCCGCCACCCTTGCCGCCCGGCAGGAACCCGTTGCGGATCGTGAGCGTGTCGGCCCTGAGCGCCGCCGACGCCGCCACCTCGAGCACCCGGAACTCGGGCGTGCCCAGGTTGGCCGACCGCTCGATGGTCGCGCTGTTCCCGACGACCGTGATGGGACTGGACAGCACCGGCAGCCCGTTCGGGCCGGCGGAGCCGGTGTTGTCCACCGTGGTCAGGGTGTAGGTGCAGCCCGGTGCCAGGGCGAGCGTTCCACCGCCCCCGCCGTTGGCCGCCACGATCGCCGCCTTGAGGGCGCCGACGCTGCAGCCCACGTTGATGTTCACCGCCGCATCGGCCGGTGACACGGCCACGAGCCCCGCCACCAGTGCGGCCGCCGTGCCGATCAGGACGCTCCGCGCGTGAGTCATGCCTCCGATCGTAGGTGGGTCGGATCGGCGAGGAGGTGCGTCAGCGCCTCGGCGACCGATCGCCAGATTCGTTCGCCCTCCTCGTCCCGCTCCGACTCCGTCTGCGTCTCGTCGACGGTGAGCCGCACCCGTGCGCTGCAGTCCGTCGCGATGATCTCCCACGTGACGAACGTCGACGGATGGGCGTCACCGGCCGACAGCGAGTACGACAGGCGCTGGGACCGCTCCGCCCGCAGCACCTGGCCCTCGACGTGGTGCCGGGCGTCGGCGGAGCCCAGGCACAGCGCCGCGCCGGGCTCCCACGTCGACTCCGCCGCCAAGCCCCACAGGTAGCGGGCCGTCAGCTCGGGCCGCGTCAGGGCCGCCCAGACCTGGTCAGGGTGGGC
>JBOGIC010000020.1:0-4674 GCA_050744985.1 Acidimicrobiales bacterium | reverse complement strand
CGCCTCGAGTACATGAACGCCGGATCCTGCGGGCTCGGGTTCTGGGTCCACGCGCCCGCCATGACCTATTTCGGTTGCCACCTCGAGAGCTTCGCCAAGGACCTCTCGAGCGGCTCCTCGGTGAAGCGGGGCCAGGTCATCGGCTTCGTGGGTGACTCGGGCAACGCCGTCGGAGGTGCTCCCCACCTGCACTTCGAGATGCACCCCGGGAGCGGCGCCGCCATCAACCCGAAGTCGACCCTCGACCGTTGGATCGCCGAAGCCATCGCGAACGTCCCCAACCTGCTCGGCCAGTACCAGACGTCGCTCCCGCGGTCACTGAGCGCCGCCGGCATGATGCGTCGCCTCGACCTCGGTTCGCTGGGTGGCCCGACCACGGCCGACGGCCCCAAGCTGTGGATGTCGAGCCTCAAGCGCGACAGCACCGGCGTGCGGCTGACGTCGGCGGGCGCCAGCGGCGGTGACGACCCCCGCGCCGCCGCCCTCTTCGCCCGCGACGCCGAGGCAGCCGCCATCGACCGCGTCCGCGCCGCCCAACTGTCCCACGATGTCCTCGCCCCCATCACGCCGAGGGTGCTGATCGGCATCCTGGGCGGTGGCGGCGGCTAACCCCACCCCCACCCCCGCTTTACTCCGCGGAGTTGGCCCTCTGAGGGACCACATTCGCGAGTTAAACGGAGAGGGGGGCGTCAGTCCCGGAAGTTCTTGAACTGCAGGGGGATGCCGAAGTCGCCTTCCTTGAGGGCGGCGATCACGGCTTGGAGGTCGTCGCGCTTCTTGCCCGTCACCCGCACCTGCTCGCCCTGGGTCTGCGACGACACGCCCTTGGCCGCCCTGGCCTTGATGAACTTGTTGATCTCGCGGGCCTTCTCGTCGCCGATCCCGGCCTGGAGGGCGACGGTCTGGCGGACGCTGCCCTTGGCCGCGTCCTCGACCTTGGCGTAGGAGAGCGACTTCAGTGACACCTGGCGGCGCACCAACTTTTCCTCCAGCACCTGGGTGAGGGCCCGGAGACGGTCCTCGGAGGCCGACCGCAGCCGGATCTCGGTCTCGCCCAGCTCGATCGCCGACCCGGTGTCCTTGAAGTCGAACCGGGTGGTCACCTCCCGCTGCGCCTGGTCGACCGCGTTGCGGACTTCCTGCATGTTCAGCTCGGAAACGACGTCAAAGGACGGCATGACCAGAAGGTAACCTGCGCCCTGTCCTGGGTCGGTACCCAAGCGGCCAAAGGGAGCTGACTGTAAATCAGCCGGCACAGCCTACGGAGGTTCGAATCCTCCCCGGCCCACCAGGCGCCGGCTACTGCTTTCGCAGCCTGCCCCGGTAACGGATGTTCTCGGCGAGCACGAGCGCGTTGAACGTCTTGATGAGCTGGGCGCGCTGGCGGTCGAGCTCGGCGCCGGTGATCTCGGCCCGGCAGAAGCGCTGGTAGGCCCCGTCGAGGGCCGCGTCCAGCTCCGCCTCCCGTTCGCGCAGCCGGTCGAGGGTGCTCTTCGCCCGCGCCTTGCGCGGCGCGCCCGGCCGCACGCTCGCTGAAGCGGGCGCATCGTCGGGCGTCGCCGTGACGGCCGGGCCGGGCGGCGGGAGCAGCTCTTCGGCCTTGGCGAAGTAGTCGGCGGCCTTGTTCACGCCCACCGCCGCCATGCGCACCCGCTGCAGGCAGCGCGCCTGGCACGCCTGCTTCAGGCAGTAGTCGTAGCCGAGCGCGACGCGTTGAGCGTGGACCGGTTCACCGCAGTTCCGGCATTCGACAGCCATGGGCCCATGTTCAACGGATCCCTGCGCCCAGATCTTCCGCCAACCGGTAGCCGCGGCCGGGCGAGGCCTGAAGGGCGGCCCCGCACGGGCCGAGACGCCGCCTGAGGCGGCCGACGGTGACCTCCAGGACATGGGGATCGGCGTCGGCGGATCCCCAGACCCGGGCCAGCAGCGCACTGCGGGAGACGACCGCACCCTTCGCGGTGGCCAGGGCCGCCAGCAGGGCACGCTCGCGAGGAGGCAGCTCGATGCGCTCGCCGTCGACTTCCATGACCGAGCCCTGGAGCACGACATCCTGCCCGGCGAGCGCCAGGGTGCGGCGGTTCGCGGCGAAATGGTCGCCGATCGTGCGCACGAGCAGACCGAGTCGCCCGACCGACGGGGCGATCGGCGCCTCGATGCCCTCCTCCCGGGCGGCCTCCGCGCAGACCGGCCCGATGCAGGCCGCGACGACTCCGTCGTTGCACGCGCGACGAAGATCGTCGACCACGCCGTGCTCGGCCGCGATCGAGAACAGGTTGTGCACCGCGGGGGCACTCGTGAACGTGATGGCGTCGACCTTTCCGTCGCACGCGGCGCCGATCAGCCGTACCGCGGGCCCGCGGTCGTCTGGCAGCCGCCACCGGTACACGGGTACTTCGATCACGACCGCCCCGGCGGTCCGCAGCGCGGAGGACGGTTCGGGATTGGGCACGCCGTATTCCTGGACGACCACCGTCCGCCCGGCCAGCGGTTCCGCCAGGAGCAGCTCGACGAGGGCGTCCATCTGCTCGGTCGGCGAGCGGGCCCACACGTCGAGCCCACCCGCCTGCACGGCGGCCGCCGCCTTCGGGCCGCGGGCGACGATGCGGGAGTGGCTCAGGACGTCCACGAGCGCATCGACCAGACCCCACGTCGAGACCGTCTCGAGCCAGGCCCGCATGCCGATGCCGGTGGTCGCCACCAGGTAGTCCGGACGGGTGTCGAGCACGGCCCGGGTCGCCCGCCGAAGATCGTCGTCGGACGCCAGGTACTGCGTGGCGATGGTCGGTCCGTGGACGACGGTGGCGCCGCGCCGCGCGAGCAGCTCGGCTTGTTCCTCCGAGCGGCGATCGGCGGTGATCCCGACCACGGTCCCGTCGAGTGGGTGCAGTGCCATGCACCTTCCATCCTCGGCCGCGTCTGTGAACGACCCGTGTGATCGGCATTTCCTCCATGGGAAGCCCTACTGACCTGCACCTGACCTCACATGCGACTGCACCGGCCGGTGAGGGGTTCGTCGCGCTCCGTTCACCCCGGCGCAACCGACCGAACACACCGCCGAGGGACGCTTTCCGCATGGAGCTCGAGTTCCCCGGCGGGCGCCGCACGCTCGTGGTCGTGGGCAACGGCATGGTCGGCCACAAGTTGGTCGAGATCCTCGTCGACCGCGGCGCCACCGCTGAATGGGACATCGTCACGTTCTGCGAGGAGCCGCGCCCGGCCTACGATCGGGTGGGCCTCAGCGCGTTCTTCGCCGGCACGTCGCCGGACGAGCTGTCACTCGTGGCGCCCGGCTTCTACGAGCAGGCGGGGCTGCGGATCCACCTGGGTGACCGGGCCGTGGCGATCGAGCGCGACAAGCAGGTCGTCGTGTCGGCCAACGGCGTCCGGATCCCGTACGACGCGGTCGTGCTGGCCACCGGCTCGTACCCGTTCGTCCCGCCCGTGCCGGGTCACGACGCCCAAGGAGTGTTCGTCTACCGGACGATCGAGGACGTCGAGGCGATCCGCGAGTACGCGAAACAGCGGCGCGTCGGCGCCGTCGTCGGCGGCGGGCTGCTCGGGCTGGAGGCGGCGAACGCCCTCGTGAGCCTGAGCCTCGAGACGCACGTGGTCGAGTTCCTCCCGCGGCTCATGGGCATGCAGGTCGACGACGCCGGCGGCGCGGCGTTGCGGCGGCGCATCGAGGAGTTGGACGTGAACGTCCACACGTCGTCGGCGGTCACCGAGGTCGTGGTGGACGGCGACGGTGCCGCCACCGGGCTGCGGTTCAAGGAGGGCGACGATCTTGCGGCCGACATGGTCGTGTTCTCCGCCGGCATCCGGCCCCGCGACGAGCTGGCCCGGGCGGCCGGGCTCGAGATGGGCGAGCGCGGCGGGATCGTGGTCGACGCGTCGTGCCGCACGTCCGACCCGTCGATCTACGCCATCGGCGAGTGCGCGGTGGCCGAGGGGCGGATCTGGGGCCTGGTGTCGCCCGGCTACCAGATGGCACGGGTCGTCGCCGATCGCATTCTGGGCGGCGACGCCGTGTTCGCCGGCGCCGACCTGTCCACCAAGCTGAAACTGCTCGGGATCGACGTCGCCAGCTTCGGCGACGCCTTCGGCACGACGCCCGGGAGCGAGTCGATCACCTACGTCGACGAGGTGGCGTCGATCTACAAGAAGCTCGTCGTGGGGCCGCCGCAGAAGCGGTCGGGCCGCCGGACGGTCGTCGGGGGCATCCTCGTCGGCGACGCCTCCACGTACCAGACCCTCGTGCAGATGGCCCGCGGCGACATGCCGACGCCCGAGCACCCGGAGCACCTCATCTTCCCGGCCCCCAACGGCAACGGCAACGGTGCCGACGCCGCCGCCACCGGGGTCGCCAGCCTCGGTGCGCAGGCCATGGTCTGCTCGTGCAACAACGTCACCAAGGGCGACATCTGCGGCGTCATCGCCGAGGGCTCGACCGACGTCGGCGCCATCAAGGCCTGCACCAAGGCGGGCACGGGCTGCGGCGGTTGTGTACCCCTCGTCACCGAGATCCTGAAGGACGAGCTGCGGCAGGCGGGCGTGGAGGTGCGCAACGACCTGTGTGAGCACTTCGCCTACTCCCGCCAGGAGCTGTTCGACCTCGTGCGCGTGCAGCGCCTGGCGACGTTCTCGGAGGTCGTCTCGCGGCACGGCACGGGA
>JBOGIC010000019.1:0-4189 GCA_050744985.1 Acidimicrobiales bacterium | reverse complement strand
AGCAGATCGACGACGTCGTCGCCTACGTCGACGAGCACAAGTCGATCCTCGGGGCGCCCCACCTCGCCGCCGAGCACGTCCCCGTCTTCGCCTGCTCGTTGGGAGACTACTCGATCCTCTACGTGGGCGTCTTGTAGATGATGGGTGACGTGCAGGACTTCATGTCGGGGTCGATGAGCAAGACCGTCAACTTGCCGGAAGACGTGAGCGTCGATGTGGAGCTGCTCGACGTCCTCGACGCTGACGTCTTCCGGCATGTTGACGGTCTTGCTGATCGCGCCGCTTATGAACGGCTGCACCGCACCCATCATCTTCACGTGACCGAGGTAGTGGATGGCGTTGTCGCCCATGGAGCAGGCGAAGACGGGGACGTGCTCGGCGGCGAGGTGGGGCGCCCCGAGGATCGACTTGTGCTCGTCGACGTAGGCGACGACGTCGTCGATCTGCTCGCCGGTGTAGCCGAGCCGGCCCAGGGCCCGCGGCACCGTCTGGTTGACGATCGACATCGTGCCGCCGCCCACCAGCTTCTTGGTCTTGCACAGCCCGAGGTCGGGCTCGATGCCGGTGGTGTCGCAGTCCATCATCAAGCCGATGGTGTTGTGGCTGACGAACCCGTTGGCGACGTAGGTGACGTTGCCTGGCACCGACAGGTCGTAGGTGAGCTCATCGTCACCGAGCTCGGCGGACACGACCCGGTCGTAGAAAAACCCGAGCAGCCGCCCCAGCTCGGGGTCACCGGTGCGCTCGAACAGTTCGGTGGCAACCCGCCGCGAGAGGACACCGTGCGCCACGTGCCCGACGGCGACATCACGAAGGTGCCCTACGGCCAGCAGTCGAGCGATGCACGCCTCCGGAACCGGAATGAGGTCGTGCCGGCCGGTTTGGCCATCACGGTCATGGACGGCCGCGCGCTTGCGGCCACCCATGAACCCGATCTCATCCAGCCAGCGAGCGGCGAACCCGTTGTCGACCAACCGGAGGACGCCGGCACGTGAGGTTGTCGGGAAGCCCAACGCGAGATGCAGATTCTGGACGTCACGAACGAACTCGGCGCTGGCGCTGGACCACGTCGGATGGCCGCCGTTCACCCGGCCATCGGCTTCGAACAGGCCGCGGAGGAAGGCGCCGTAGATCTCCCGGTCATTGGACTGCAGGATCGCGTCGGGGACGCGGCCCTGGCCATCGGCGCCCTTCGCGAACCCGCACCCCACCCACCACGATGCGAGCCCTGGCGCGTCGAACGCCACGCTGACGCCCCCGTCCTGCACGGAGATCTCGGCGGGGATCCCGAAGGCCTCCTTTCCCAGCTGCGCCAACCGATCGACGACGTCGAAGTCGCCCGGAGGGACGGCGAAGACGGTTCCCCGCGCCCACGAACCCTGCGCGTACCCGACGAGCTCCGCGAGCGCCGGGGTCATGTGCCGAGCGGAGCCGTCCAGCGCCGGCAGCGGGACAAGCTGCGGGTCGCCGACCAGTTGGTCGAGGGCCAGGGGAACCCAGTCGCCGGGCCGCAGCTCGGCGAACCGGCGCCACTCCCATGCCCCGGTGGCGCGGTCGACCACCTTCACGCGGTGCGTCGGCGTGCCCTGGATCTGGTAGCCGCGCGCCGTGGCGACGTGCACGACCGCCTCCATGCCATTGACATAGAACTGCGTGGCGGTGCGGACGCCCTCGTCGGTCTGCACGGCGATGCCCTCGCCGATGCCATCACCGGCGCCCAACGGCTGCCACTGGGCGCCGTCGGGGTCGCCGAGCGACCGGAGCCGCACGAGCCCTCTCTCGGTGGGGATGAGCGAGCCGCCGACGAGGCAGCCCGTCGGAGCCAACACACTCGCCTGGGAGTTGCGGACGCCGAACCATTCGCACATCTCGACCGCCGCCTCCCACGACTCCTGCGCGCTGGACAGCAGTTCCACGGGCACGAGCCGCTCGTCGATCTCCGCCGACGCGTCACGGTGCATCTGCAGCACCCGGTTGGTGGGCTCGGCGTTGCGGTGGTAGCCGGCGAACGGCCCCATCCGGGAGGCGATGCGCGCCGAGGTGACGTAGGCGTGGCCGGTCATGAGCGCGGTGATGGCTCCGGCCCAGGCCCGGCCCCCGTCGGAGTCGTAGGGCAGGCCGAGCGCCATGAGCATGGCGCCGAGGTTGGCGTAGCCCAGGCCCAGCTGGCGGAACTGGCGCGACGTCTCGGCGATCTTCTCCGTCGGGTAGTCGGCGTTGCCGACCAGGATCTCCTGCGCCGTGAAGACGACCTCTACCGCCTGCTTGAATGCTTCCACATCAAATCGCCCGTCATCGCCCAGGAATTTAAGCAAATTGAGGCTCGCCAGGTTGCATGCGGAGTTGTCCAGATGCATGTACTCTGAGCAGTTACGAATAGTAAGTGATTGCACAATGTAGGAGTGATTGCGAGGTTCAGTCAGGTTGTATGTCAGTTCCACACCGTCATCGATTCGTTCAATAAGTCGGGCATGAACCGACACATCCCGCAGATTACGCTCGTCCAACAGGCTGGCGAGTTTTGCCGCCTTCGTCGGCAAACTGAAACCTACGGCCTCAGCAAAGTTGACAATGGATGCTCCCGAAACCCGGAGGTCGAACATCTCCTTGGACGTGTACCGCCGAGTCTCACCGTCCTTGCCCACATGACTGAACGCCGTCTTGGGCTGCTTCTGTGTGGCATAGATGCGGCTGGCGACCCCGAGCGTCGACAGGAGCCGCTGGGCGCCCTGCAGCAACTGACGGGACGATGAGCCGAGGCCGACATACCGGGTGGTCGATCCGTTGTAGACGCAGCCGTCGGCGTCGAAGAGGCCACGGAGGAACGCCGCCAACGCCTCCGGCGGGGCCTGCTCGACAGCCCAGGGGACGACCTTTTCCGAAGCCTTGGCGTGGCTGACGCCGAGCGCCTCGAGGAAGCGGGCGACGACGCGACGGCTCTGGCGGAGTTGGACGGTGCCGTTCGCCTGGACCGACGGCTTCGGCGCGCGGTCGCCGTTCATCCACGCCAGCAGCTCGAGGTGCTGGGGGAGGATGTGCTCCTGGTCGTCACCGCTCCCGTACACGGTCGTGACGACGTTGCCGGCGATGCACCCGTCGCCGAGCAGCCAGCCGAGGTAGTGGCCCAGCTCGGGCGACCACTTCTCCGGCAGGCGGAGCGTCCGGGCCCAGTCGCCTTTGACCAGGTAGTCCGACACGTCGGTTGACACCGGCAGCCGGTTGTCGGCCGCCACGGCCGGCGCCGGCACATCCAAGACCTTCACCCGGTCGTCGCCCGTCAGGTCGTTCGCCGCGACCCATCCGCGGTTGACCGTGAAGAGCGCGTGGTTCGGTGTGCAGCGAAGCTCCATGCCGTTGTCGAAACGCAGCTTCACGATCTCGTTCAAGCCCGTGACCATGAACGCCTCGGGGCGCGTGATCTCGACTCGCTCCGTCGGCGCCTCGGGGTTGGTGGCGTCGTGCGTGTACACGCCGAACGTCTCACCCCCCCGAACCCGGTCGAAGAGCTCGGCGAACCGGATCAGGCCCTTGTCGGTGTGCACCAACTGGTCGCCCGGGAAACAGGGGTTCGATGCATTGATGCGGCCCGTATTCGACGCGGTGTGCCAGCGGTTGATGGTCGTGTCGAACTGCATGCCGGGGTCGGCGCACTCCCATGCGGCCTGGGCGATCTGGCGGAACAGGTCACGGGCCCGCATGGTCTTCAGCGCATCGCCGCTGGTGACGGCGCGGAGATGCCAGTCACGGTCGTCGATTACGGCCTGCATGAACTCGTCGGTGACCCGCACCGAGTTGTTCGCGTTCTGGTATTGCGTCGAATGGCTGTCCTTGCCGTCGAGGTCCATGTCAAAGCCGGCGTCGCGCAATACACGGGCCTTGCGCTCCTCGACCGCCTTACATTGGATGAAATCCTCGACGTCCGGATGGTCGGCGTTGAGGATCACCATTTTGGCTGCCCTGCGGGTCTTGCCCCCGCTCTTTATCGTCCCGGCCGACGCGTCGGCTCCGCGCATGAAGCTGACCGGGCCGGAGGCGGTGCCGCCGCCTTTGAGCGTCTCTTTGGACGAGCGGATGTTCGAGAGGTTGATGCCGGCGCCGGAGCCGCCCTTGAAGATCGTGCCTTCCTCGACGTACCAGTTGAGGATCGAGCGCATCGTGTCGTCGACGGCGAGGATGAAGCAGTTGTGCA
>JBOGIC010000018.1:0-3666 GCA_050744985.1 Acidimicrobiales bacterium | reverse complement strand
TCCGACGTCCTGGTCAAGCTCCTCACCAACGGCACCATCCACAACGACGCCGTATTCGACCTCGTCCGCGCCTCGGACTCGATCGAGGTCTCGATGAGCCTGCCGACGGTCGACCCCATCGAGGCCGACCAGATCTTCGGCCGGTCCGGCACGCTGGCCAAGATCACGGGCACCATCGACGCGTTGCCGAAGTCGCGGCTCAACATCATTTGCGCCGTCAGCCGCCTCAACCTCGCCTCCGTCGAGCGGGTCGTCGACTGGGTGGCGGCGTCGGGCGTGCCGTGCCTCAGCCTCACCGACATCTTCAAAGACCCGGACAGCCCGGCGCGGTTCCGCCTCGACTGCCGGGACCATCGCATCGACGGCGACCAGCGGCGCGGGCTGTTCGACCTGGTGGCGCGCAAGCGGGAGGAGCTGCGAGGGCGCCTGGTGATCCGCACGACCCAGTTCGTCCATCAGCCCGAGGAGCGGTGCATGGCGGGCCGCACCGTCTTCTACATCGACCCGATGGGCGTGGTCGCGCCGTGCACGGTCACCGACAACCGCGTGTGGCGCGACGCCGTGCAGAACATGGGCGTGCGCGAGGCCATCGAGTTCTACCGCGCCAACGTGCCGGCCGAACCGGCGTCGTCGTGCTCGGCGCGCCTGGCGGCGGGCGACTGGTTGCCGGTGTCGCTACTCGGTGCGTCGCGCGTGGTCGAGCAGGGCGCCGCGGGCGGCTGACACCTTCTCGAACGCGTCGACGATCTGCGCCATGAGGCGAGGTCTCGGTTCGGTGTACGGCGGGATGCGCAGCGCCCGCTCCGCGTACTGCTCGGCGTGGGGCAGGTCCCCTGTCGCGTACACCCGCCGGTTGGGCTGGCGCCCGTAGGTCCGGCTGCGGTCGTCGTGCACCTGGAACAGGTGCTCGCAGTGCAGGGGGAGGGAGGCGGAGTCGTCCACGGGCGCGCCCTCCGCCTTCAGGGCCCGGATGAACAGTCGTCGGTCGAGCCCGTCCATCTCGTCAGCGGCGTACAGCGGCTTGTAGTTGAAGTACGGGTGGCGCGTGGCGTAGGGCCGGCAGGTGGGCGGGTCGACGCCGGGTATGCCGGCGAGGCCATCCGACACGATGCCGAGGTTGGCGTTGCGCCCGTCGATGTACGCGTCGAGGTCCTCGAACTGGCGGCGCGCCAGCGCGGCGGCCAGCGGGTGCATCCGGTAGTTGAGCCCGTAGCCGGTGGTGCCGAAGGCGCGGTAGGCGTCGCTCGTCACGTCGTCGAAGGCCCGGTTGCGGAAGTGGCCGAGGAGCACGGCCCGTTCGAAGATCTCGCGGTCGGAGGTCAGCAGGAGGCCGCCCTGTCCCGCCGCCGTGAGCTTGGCGCCCTGCAGGCTGAACACGCTGACGTCGCCGAAGGTGCCGACCTTGGCGTCGCGGTAGGTCGCCCCGTGGGCGTGGCTGGCATCCTCCACCAAGGCGAGGCCGCGCCGGCGGCAGATGTCGACGATGGGCGCCATGTCGCAGGCATGGCCGTTGATGTGCACGACGACGACGGCCCGGGTGCGGGGCGTGACGGCGCCCTCGATCGCCTGCGGGTCGAGGTTGCCGGTGTCGGGCTCGCAGTCGACCAGGACGGGCGTGGCGTTGACGACGAACAGCGGCATCACCGTGGAGAGGAACGTGAACGTCGGCGCGATCACCTCGTCGCCCGCTTCGAGGCCCAGGGCGAAGAACGCCGAGTGCAGCGCGGCCGTGCCCGAGCTGCACGCGAGGGCGAAGGAGGTGCCGACATACGCACCGAAGGCGTCCTCGAGGGCGGCCACTTCGCCCTCCCGCCCGTAGTAGGAGATCTCGCCGCGCTCGAGCAGGCGGGTGACCGCCTGGACGTCGGCGCGCGTGATCGGCGGCCAGACGAAATCGGTCGGCTCGGTCACGGCCGGCGCTCCCCCGAAGAGAGCGAGTGGAGCAGTGCTGCGGGCCTTGGGGATCAGTTAGCGTAACGCCCGCGATCATGTCCAAGGTCCACTCGATCCTGCAGACCGAAGATCAGATCTGCTGCTTCCGGTCGGTCACCAGCTCGGGCGTGCGGGTGCTCTGGGAGATCACCAGCGCCTGCAACCTGAAGTGCGACTTCTGCCTGGTGGAGATCAAGCGCAAGCAGGTGCCGCTCGAGCAGGCCCTGGGGATGGCCGACGCGCTCGTGGAGCGGGGCGTGGCGAAGGTGATGCTGTCGGGCGGCGAGCCGCTCGTGTACCGCGGCGTCGACCAGGTGATGCGCCGGCTCGTGGACGGCGGTGTGCTCGTCAAGCTGCTCACCAACGGCACCGTCCACAACGAGGCCGTGTTCGGGATGATCGAAGCCGATCCGAGCATCGAGGTATCGCTGAGCATCCTGTCGGTGCGCCCGGAGAAGGCGGATGCGATATTCCGCCGCGAAGGCGCCTGGGCGAAGCTGTGCGCCACCCTCGACCGCCTGCCGCCGCAGCAGGTCAACATCATCACCGCCGTGAGCACCGAGAACTACGACGAGGTCGAGGAGATCCTCGACTGGGTGGCGGCGCGCGGGATCCCCGGCATCAGCGTGATCAACGTGTTCAAGGACCCGACATCGCCGGCACGGTTTCGCGACGACTGCCGCGACTACCGCATCGAGCGGTCGAAGGTCGACGACCTGTTCGCGCGCATCGCCGCCAAGCGCGAGGAGTATGCGGACCGCATGGTGATCCGCACCACGCAGTTCCGTGGGTGTGGCGGCGAGACGTGCGGCGCCGGCAAGTCCGTCCTGTACATCGACGCCCTGGGCCGGTTGCTGCCCTGCACGCTCACCGACAACGCGGTGTGGCGCATCCGGGCGGCGGGCCTCGACATCGGGGCGGCGATGGACATGTACGAGCGGGAGATCGCCGGCCCGCCGGACTCGTCCTGCGTCGAGCTCCTGCGCCACCAGCCGGTGACCGCCTGAGCGCGCTGGACGACTACCTCCGTCCCATCCCCTTCTCCGGCGAGGCGCTGCGCTTCGACCTCGGCGCCTTCCGCAGCACGGTCACGCGCCAGATGGCGCAGGCCCGCCTGCGCGTGACCGCGCAGGCGTTCGGCACCGGCACCGAGCTGATCGCCGCCAACCTCACCGCCGACGGCGGCCACCTGGAGGTGGATGCCGTCGCGTTGCTCGAGGCCAACGCCAAGGTGCGCTCGAGCCTCGAGAACGGGCCCGAGGCCGCCATCATCCACGTGCGCGAGCTGGCCGCGTCGCACTCGTCCCTCGACCGGATCGCGGCGGCGTTCGGCGCGCAACCGGCGCGGCGCCGCGTGGTCGCGTATGCCCGCGCGTGCGCTCGCTACCAGGCGCTGGGCTCACTGAAGTTCTGCCTTCCGGACACGCTGCGACCCCACCTGGCCGACTCACTGGGCGACCCCGAGTTGGTCGACGCCCTCCTGGCCCCGGACGCCCCGAGTCTGTGGTCGGTGATCAGCGGTCGTGAGCTGGCGCTGGCCCGGTTGCGGCTCGACGGCCCGAGCGACGCCTACCGCCGCCGCCTCGACGCGTACCGCCGCGCCTACGGCTACCTCCAGGCCGAGGACGTGGACTTCCGTGCGCACGAGAGCCTCGAGGCCATCGACGCCCGGCTCGCCATCCTCGGCGCCGCCGGGCCGGCCGCGCTGGCCGCCGACCGCCGCCGGCTCACTCG
>JBOGIC010000017.1:0-7030 GCA_050744985.1 Acidimicrobiales bacterium | reverse complement strand
ATCGTCCTCAGGACGACGCCGCTCTCGCGATAGAGGCTCACTCGATCGCTCCGAACCGGCGGTCGCGCCGGTTGAACTCCTCGACGGCGGCGAACAGGTCCTTGCGGCGGAAGTCGGGCCACAGCACATCGGTGAAGACCAGCTCGCTGTAGGCCAGCTCCCACAGCAGGAAGTTGGAGATGCGGTACTCGCCCGACGTGCGCACGACCAGGTCGGGGTCGGGCATGTCCGGGTCGTACATGCGGGCGCGGATGGCCTTCTCGTCGATCCTCGCCGCCGGCACGCCCGCCTCCACCAGCGACCGCACGGCGTCGACGATCTCGGCCCGGCCCCCGTAGTTGAAGGCGATCGTCAGCGTCATCGTGCGGTTGTCCCGGGTCAGCGCGAGCGCCTCGTCCATCCGCCGGATGAGCCGGCGGGGCACCCGCCAGTCGCGCCGGCCGGCAAAGCGGATGCGCACCCCGCGCTCGTTCAACTCGTCCCGGCGGCGGGTGAGGATGCCCTCGTTGAACCCCATGAGGAACCGCACCTCGTCGACCGGGCGCTTCCAGTTCTCGGTCGAGAAGGCGTAGACCGTCAGCCACGTGATCCCGAGCTCCAGCGCCCCCTCGACGGTGTCGAACAACGCCTCCTCGCCCGCGGCGTGGCCCTCGGTGCGGGGCAGCCCGCGCTTTTGCGCCCACCGTCCGTTGCCGTCCATGACGATGCCGACGTGGCGCGGTCCGTTCACCACTGCCAGCGTAGGGGTGGAGAACCGCCGTAGTGGGTACCTGACCAGGGATGAAGCAGAAGTTGGAGTCGTTGTGCCGGCGGTGGCCATGGTTCGCCAAGGTGATGAGGATCCAGAACCGGTACGACGATCTCAACGGCAACTATCTGGCGACCGCCGTGACCCTCGCCGGCTTCCTCTCGCTGTTCCCTCTCCTGCTCGTCGGCTTCGCTGTGCTCGGGTTCGTCGCCGCCGGGCGGGTCGACTTCGCCAACGACGTGATCACTCGCCTCGGCCTCACCGGCGAAGCGGCCACCTTCGTCGAGAACCTCGTCTCCCAGACCGAGCGCAGCCGCCAGGTCAGCTCGGTCGTCGGCGTGCTCGGGCTGCTGTGGACGGGGCTCGGCCTGGTCGCCGCCGTCCAGTACGCCCTCAACAGCGTCTGGCAGATCAAGGGCAACGGGTGGAAGGACAAGCTGACGGGTCTGCTGTGGCTGGCCGGCGCCGGTCTGCTGTTCGTCGCCTCCTTCGCCGTCGTCGCCGCCGCCCGGCACCCCGCGCTCGCTCCGCTGGGGCTCCTCGGCGGGTTCGCCATCGACACCGGGCTGTGGCTGTGGACCATGAAGGTCCTCACCAACCGCCACCTCGGGTGGCGGGCCTACCTGCCCGGCGCCGTGGTCGGGGCGGCCGGCCTGGCGGTGCTCAAGCTCCTCGGCGGGTTCTGGCTGCCGAGGATGGTCGACTCGGCGTCTGCCCTCTACGGCTCGCTCGGCGTCGTGTTCGCCATCCTCGCCTGGCTCCTGCTGTTCGGCCGCCTGCTCGTCTACGCCGCCGTGGTCAACGTCGTGCACTGGGAGGACGGCCACGGCACCGTCAGCGTCGACCTGGAGGTGCCGAAGGTGCCGGGTGAGGTGCCGGTGGAGGCGACGCGGGCGGGCGACGCCGTCACGGCACCTGCGTGACCCCCAGGACGGTCCGGGTTTGATCGACGTCGCGGTACATCTGGGCCTTGAGGGCGGCGGGTGAGTCGAACCGGCGCTCGTCCCGGAGCCGGCTGACGAAGCGCACCAGCGCCGGCTCGTCGTAGAGGTCGCCGTTGAAGTCGAGGACGTACGCCTCGAGCACGGCCGGCGCGTCGGCGGCGACGTGGAACGTCGGCCGCCGGCCCATCGAGATGGCCGCCGGGCGGACGGTGCCGTCGGGCCGTTCGTACCAGCCGGCGTAGATACCGAGCGCGGGCACGAGCAGATCGGGCGCCACCTCGATGTTCGCGGTCGGGAAGCCGAGCACGGCCCGGCCGCGGCGGTCGCCCGAGATCACGACACCCCGCACCTCGAACGGCCGGCCCAGCAGGCGCGCCGCGCCTTGGACGTCGCCGGCGGCCACCAGCGACCGCACGGCCGTCGAGGACACGGGCGTCGAACCCACGCCGGGCACGGGCACCAGGCCGAGGCCGACCACCTCGAACCAGCCCAGCTCACGCAGCAACGCGACGTTGCCCCGGCGGGCCCGGCCGAAGTGGAAGTCCTCCCCCACCACGACGAGGCGGGCGTCGAGCCCGTCGACCAGCACCTCCCGCACGAACTGCTCGGGCTCCTCCTGTGACCGGGCGCGGTCGAAGCGCACGACCACGGTGCGGTCGACGTTGCCCGTCGCCGCCAGGGCTTCCAGCTTCTGGTCGAGGTCGGTGAGCAGCTTGGGCGCCGACTCGGGGCGGACGACCGTGGCGGGATGGCGGTCGAAGGTGACGACGACGGTTTCGAGCCCACGCTCGGCCGCCCGCCGCCGCAGCTCCCGCAGGACGGCCTGGTGGCCCAGATGCACGCCGTCGTACGCACCGATCGTAACGGCCGCACCCCGGGGGGCACGCGGCGCGGCCTCGAGGTCGAAGACAACGTCCACCGGAGTGGGAGGCTAGATGAGTACCACCGCCGGCTTCGCCTGGGCGGGCCCGTACGGTTCGTAGACGGCCAAGAGCGTGCCACCCGCGTCGACAACCGCCCACGGTCCCTCACCGGTGACGCCGAGCACGGGGCGGTCGAGCACCTTGCCGTGCCCGACCGCCTCGGCCACCTCGGCCGGCACCTCCACGCGCGGACGGCCCCGCCACACCTCGACCGGCGCGAGCACATCCCCCGGCCCGACCTCGTCGAGCGGCCGGGACTCGTCCAGCGAGAACGACCCGATGGCGGTGCGGCGCAACGCCCGGAGGTGGGCGCCGCCGCCGAGGGCCCGGCCCACGTCGGCGGCCAGCGACCGGATGTAGGTGCCCGACGAGCAGTCCACCTCCACCCGGTACACGCCGGGCTCCCCCGTCCCGGAGACGTCGAAGCGGTGGACGACGACCGGCCGGGCCTTCCGCTCGACCTCCACCCCGGCCCGGGCCAGCTCGTGCAGGCGCCGGCCGCCGACCTTGACGGCCGAAACCATGGGCGGCACCTGCTCGATCGCACCGACGAACCCCTCCGCGACCACCCGCCGCACGTCGTCGAGACCGACGCCCGCCATGTCCCAGGCGCCGGTGACCTCGCCCGCGGCGTCGAGGGTGGACGTGGCCACACCCAGCACGACCTCGCCCGCGTAGGACTTCGGCAGCTCGCCCAGGAACCGCACCAGCCGCGTCGCCCGTCCGAGGATGACCAGCAGCACACCGGTCGCGTCGGGGTCGAGCGTGCCGCCGTGGCCGACCCGCCGCTGGCCGAAGACGCGCCGGCACCGGCCGACGACGTCGTGGGATGTCAGCCCCGGAGGCTTGTCGACGACGACGAGGCCGTCGACGGGCTGCGTCAGTGACCGGCGGCTACCACCGGCAGCCGCTCGCGGATCGCTTCGAGCGTGTCGCGGACGGACAGGTCGGAGGTGAAGCCGGCCGCCGCCCGGTGGCCGCCACCGCCGAACCCGACCGCCACCTGGCTGACGTCGAAGTCGGAGACGGCCCGCAGCGACACCCGCGTGCCCTCCTCGGTCTCCTTGAGCACACACGACACGTCCGCCTCGGACGTGCGCCGTACCAGGTCGATGAGGCCTTCGGTCTCCTGGAGGTCGACGCCGTGGCGTTCGAGGTCGTCGAGGGTGACCCACGTCGCGACGAAGCGGCGGGGGGCGTCGTACTCGGCCCGGTCGAGGGCCGCCGCCGCCAGCTTCATGTAGGCGAGGCGGTGGCGTTCGAACAGCTCCCGCGTGAGGCTGGCGATGGGCAGGTCGAACGTCGACAGCTCCTCGGCCAGGGCGAACACCTCGGGGGTGGTGTTGTCGTACTGGAAGCGGCCGGTGTCGCACACAAGGCCCGTGTAGAGGCACAGGGCGGCGTCGCGGTCGAGCCCCCAGCCCAGCTGGTCGGCGAGGCGGCGGACGACCACCGCCGAGGCGGCGGCGTCGGCGTCGATGACGTTGATGGTGCCGTACCCGTCGTTCGAGACGTGATGGTCGATGACGATCAGCTCCCGGGCGTCCTGCGCCGGGCCGGCGAGCTCGCCCAGGCGGCCCAGCGACCCGCAGTCGAAGGTCATCATCAGGTCGGGGTGCGTCGGGAAGTCCTGTGGCTTGGTGACGAGGTGGAGGCCGGGAAGGAACTCGTAGTGCGGGGCGACGAGGAAGGGCTCGGGCCAGCTGGCGACGACCTCCTTCCCGTGGCCCAGGGCCAGGCCGGCCATGGCCAGCATGGAACCCAGGGCATCTCCATCGGGTAACTGGTGGCAGGCCAGGGCCAGCGACGGCGCGGAGGCGATTGCCTCCGCAGCACGGTCGAGCTCGTTCATGAGTCGCGTCCTTCGGGGATCATGTGGGCGGCTCTCGGGTGTCGCGGTCAGATTCACCCTGGAGCTCCCGCAATATCTCTTCCACTCTAGTCCCCATGGCTATAGCGGGATCGGGGATGAACGCCAGTTCGGGAGTACGCTTGAGCCGAAGGTCCCGCCCTACGGCTGCCTGCAAACGCACTCGATGGCGGGCCAGCGCGGCGCCCACCTCGTCGCCGTTACCAAGCGTGTCGAACCAGACCTGGGCGTGGCGGAGATCGGGCTCGACCCTCACGCCCGTCACGGTGACCAACTCTAAGCACTCGTCGTCGACGCGTTCCAGTTCGTCGGCGATGACCTCGCGCAGCACCTCGTTCACACGGTCCAGGCGCGAGTACCCGCGTTCAGACGACATCAGCATCACCTTCGAAGGTCGACCAGTGCGCGCGGAAGCTTGAGACTTCGACATCCGGTCGACTCCACACCCACCGTTCGACCGCACCCACGACCTCCTCCGCCCGCACGTAGGTCTCGGAGACAACGGCGAAGCCTACGAGAGCGCGCTGCCACTTGTCCTGGTAGCCGACTTCCGCGGCGGAAAGGTGGAAGCGGTGGCGGAGTCCCTCCACGATCGGCTTGATCGCGCCGCGCTTCTCCTTGAGAGATCGGCTCTGCGGGATGTGGAGGTCGACCTGCACGACGGCGAAGTGCACACCCTCCAGTGTGGTCGTCCGGGCCGTTTAGGTTTAGGCGCGCGGGATCTCGCGCTCCTCGTAGGTCTCGATGACGTCGCCGCGGCGGAGGTCCTGGAAGTCGGACAGGCCGATGCCGCACTCGTAGCCGGCCGCCACCTCCTTGGCGTCTTCCTTGAACCGCTTGAGCGACGAGACCGTGCCCGTCCAGATGACGACGCCCTCGCGGAGGAACCGGACCTTGGACCCGCGGGTGATGACCCCATTGGTGACGTAGCACCCGGCGATCGTGCCCACCCGGGGCACCCGGAAGATCTCGCGGACCTCGGCGTCGCCGGTGACGATCTCCTCGAACTCCGGCTTCAGGAGGCCGACCATGGCCTTCTCGATGTCCTCGAGCACCTGGTAGATGATCTGGTAGGTGCGGATCTCCACATCCGCCTGCTCGGCCAGATCGCGGGCGTTGCGGTCGGGCCGCACGTTGAACCCGATGATCGTGGCGTTGGATGCCGTGGCCAGCTGCACGTCGTTCTCGCTGATGCCGCCGACCGCCCGGTGGACGAAGACCAGCTTCACGTCGTCGCGCTCGAGCTTGCGCAGGCTCTCGGTGACGGCCTCCAGCGACCCGTGCACGTCGGCCTTCAGGATCAGGTTCAGCGTGGCCGTCTCGCCCCGCTGGATCTGCTCGAAAATGTCCTCGAGGCGGACGGCGCCGTGGGTGGCGGGCACGTGGCGCTCGGTGCGCTGCGCCCGCAGCCGCCGGCGGTGGGCCCGGGCCTCGGCGACGGTCTGGGCCGTCTTGGGATCGGGCGCGACCCGGAACTCGTCGCCCGCGTCGGGCACCTCGGACAGGCCGAGCACCTGCACCGGCGTCGACGGCGAGGCCTTCTTGACCTGCTCGCCCTTGTCGTCGATCAGGGCCCGCACGCGGCCCCAGGCCGCACCCGCCACGATCGGGTCGCCGATTTCGAGCGTGCCCCGCTGGACCAGCACCGTGGCGACCGGGCCCTTGCCCACGTCGAGGTTGGCCTCGAGCACGACGCCCCAGCCGCGGCCCTCGGGGTTGGCCACCAGTTCCTCGACATCCGCCACGACCAACAGCTGGTCGAGCAGATCCTCGATGCCCATGTTCTGCAGGGCGGAGACCTCGACCATGATCGTGTCGCCGCCCCACTCCTCGGGCACGAGCCCGTGCTCGGAGAGCTGCTGGCGGACGCGGTTGGGATCGGCGTTCTCCCGGTCGACCTTGTTGATCGCCACGACGATGGGCACCTCGGCCGCCAGGGCGTGGTTGAGCGCCTCGACGGTCTGGGGCATGACGCCGTCGTCGGCCGCGACCACGAGCACGGCGATGTCGGTCGCCTCGGCGCCTCGAGCCCGCATGGCGGTGAACGCCTCGTGGCCGGGCGTGTCGATGAACGTGATCGGGCGCCCGTCGCGCTCGGCCTGGTAGGCGCCGATGTGCTGGGTGATGCCACCCGCCTCGCTGGCGACCACGTTGGCCTCACGGATGCGGTCGAGCAGCAGCGTCTTGCCGTGGTCGACGTGGCCCATGACGGTGATGACCGGCGGGCGGGGCCGCAGGTCTTCCTCGTCGTCCTCGTCGTCGCCGAGCATCGCCCGGAAGGCGACCTCCTGCTCCTGGCCGGGGTCGACCAGCAGCACGTCGGCGCCGATCTCGGCGGCGAACAGCTCGATCATGTCGTCGGACAGCGACTGGGTGGCCGTGACCATCTCGCCCTGCTGCAGCAGGAAGCGGACGACATCGGCGGCCGTGCGGTTCAGCTTGGGGCCGAGCTCCTGGGAGCTGGCGCCCCGCTCGATGACGACCTCGCCCTCCGGCACCGGGGCGTCGGAGCGCGTGTAGCTCGTGGACTGCGTCGGCTCGAGCT
>JBOGIC010000016.1:0-2333 GCA_050744985.1 Acidimicrobiales bacterium | reverse complement strand
GCGCTCCTCGGCTCGGGCCGCCGAGCCCCGAGATGAGCCACTCCCCCGTGACGGGGTCCTTGCCGGCGAACAGGTTGACGAGGTCGCTCGGCAAGACCTCGCCCCGAGAGGCCCCGCTGCGCGGCGCCCTGACCGGCCCAGCGGCCCGGCGCCTCGCCTTCGCGCAGGTAGTAGGCGGCGGCATCGTGCGTGACCGCCTTGAGGTGGTAGTGAGGATCGTGAAGCGGGGAGATGTTCAGCACAGCTGATTGGAGGCGAGCAGTACTTCCAACGCAGGTTGTGAGCAACCTGCAAGTCTGTGTAGGGCCTTGGTGCCTTCTATCGCCGGTTGGTGCTGACAGCGCCGATGAGCGCCTCAGGCAGCCGCGCGGAGCCGTCGGGCCGGTCGCGGCGCCGAACCGCGCTACCGGGGCAGGACGACGGCGTCGACTGGCTCGCTGAGGACTCGGCGTAGGCCGCCTGGGTCCTGCAATCTGCGGGTGGCGACGTCGATGGCGATGTCGGTCGGGAGGCAGTCGGCGAACTTCAACTTACAGGCCAGCTCCTCAGCGATCATCGGCCGGGGCAAGGCATCAGGATCGGCCGCGGCGGCGAACCCGCGTACCTCGTCGACGCCGCTCTCGGGCGCCAGCCTGATCGCCAGGTTGTCGACCCTTGCGCCGCCGAGCATCCTTCCCATCCCGGCCATCAAGGCGGCGTTGGCGTGGAGGCCGGCGAAGGTCCACCACATGACGCCATCGTCGTCGGACACCACGGCGGTCGCGCCGCGGCGCACCCAGGAGAACCGGCCACGGAGCTCGGCCAGCGCCTCAGTCGCCCGTGCCGTCAGCGTCACGCCGGGGGGGTCCTCGCCCGCGAGCACGTTGCGCATGGCGTCACCCAGTGCTGCCGACAAAGGCTCGCCGTCGCCCATCCAACGGGACCGCCCGCTGCCCTCGACCGGCTCCACCCACGCGAAGCGGCGGTCCCAGTCGATCGCCGTCACCCGCCACGCCCGACCGGCAAGCAGGACCGAGGCAAACGAGCGGTCGTGGGTGAGCAGGGCGATCGGGTCGAGGTACCCGATCTCGGTCGACCCGTGCCGCACGACGAACAGCGGGTTGGACGTGAACGCCGACGTCAGGTCGAGGAAGTGCCGGCGCCCGTAGGCTTGCTCCCCGGCCGGTCCCACCGACAGGATGCCGTGGCCGTCGTCGAACAGCATCCCGTGGGCGACAAGGTGCTCGAGGATCTGCTGGCCCACGCCCGAGCGGATGGCGCCAGCGAAGACCGGCAACCGCCCGACGACCTCCGTCCAGCGTGAGCGTGCGACCGATCCGTCCTGCAACACCTGCGCCAGCACCTGCTGGGCGATGAGGTGCCACGGCGCCGGCGGCCCGACCACCGGCTCGAGGTAGCCGCCCGACCACAGCCCCAGGAGTCCGGCGGCGCGCACGAGCTCGAGATCCGGCCGGGTGGTAAGGAACAGCGCGTTGCGCACGGAGCCGGGCCGCCGACCCGTGCGTCCCAATCGCTGGAGGAAGCCCGCCACCGTCGTCGGGCTGTCGATCTGGATCACGCGGTCGAGGTCGCCCACGTCGATGCCGAGCTCCAATGTCGAAGTGGACACGATCACGCAGTCGTGGGCCTCGGCGAACGCCTCCTCGGCCCGCCGCCGCTCGTCGAGAGCCAGGGAGGAGTGCGACACGAACGTGTACACGCCCCGTTCCCGGAGACCGACGGCCAGCTCTTCGACGCGTGCCCGGCTGTCGCAGAACACCAGGCGCTTCTCGCCGGCGTGCAGCCGGGAGATCACCGTTGCCGCATTGCCCAAAGAACCCAGGTGGTCGAGCGTCACCTCGGGCACCACGACCGAGCGGTCGTCCGGCGCGACCACGCGGGCGGCGCCCTGGCTCGACCCGACGAGCCACGCCAGCAGGTCCTCGGGTGCGCCGACGGTCGCCGACAGCCCGATCCGTTGCAGCTCGCGGCCGGCGATCACGGACAGCCGTTCGAGCACGGCCAGGAGGTGCCAGCCCCGGTCGTCGCCCCCGAAGGCGTGGACCTCGTCGACCACCACCGCGCGCAGTCCGGCGAAGAAACGATCGTGGTCGCGCCGCACCGACATCAGGATCGCCTCGAGGGACTCGGGCGTCGTCAGCAGGATCTCCGGCGGGTCCTCGAAGATGCGGGTGCGCGCCGGGCCGCCCACGTCGCCGTGCCACAGTCCCGCCCGCAAGCCGACGAAACCCGCGTAGCGCTCGACGCGGGGATGCAGGTTGTTCAGTAGCGCCCGCAACGGGCACACGTACAGCACCGACAGGCCGCGCCACCCCTCCGTGAGGATCCGGGTG
>JBOGIC010000015.1:0-5198 GCA_050744985.1 Acidimicrobiales bacterium | reverse complement strand
GGCTCCTCGCCGGACGACACCATCGTCTGCTCCCCGGTCGCCGGATCGACCCGGATCACCCCGCCGACACCGCTGGCGTGGGGGTCGGCGACGAGGATGTTGCCCGTGCCGTCGACGGTGAGGTCGAAGGGGTTGGAGAACAGGCCGCCGGACGACACCGTCGTCTGCACGCCGCTCAACGGGTCCACGCGGATCACGCCGCCGGATCCCCCGAACGCGTCGGCGTCGGCCACGAGGATCGCGCCCTCGCCGTCGATGGCGACGCCCATCGGCGTCGCGAGTGTGCCGCCGGACGCCACCTTGATCGGCGCGCCGGTTTCGGGGTCGATCCGGAACACGGCGCCCGCATCGGTCATCGCGTCCGACGCCGTGACCACGATCGTGCCGGGTGTGAGGGTTTGCTCCGCCATCAGTGCTCCTTTTCGTCGCCGACACCTTAGGGTCCGCGCCGACCGTCACACGCGCCGACACCCGACGGACCAAGGGCCTGCGCGTGAACAACGAGAGCAAAGAGCAGGTCGTTCACTCGCCGGTCCTAACTCGCCTTCGCCTGAGATACGAGCGAGCGCCGGAAGGGATTGCCCTGAACCGCTCGGCCACCCGATACTGAGTGAACGGTCCCGTCATGATTCCGCAACCACCTGCAGTCGCACTCGTAGGGCTCGACGACCTCCTTGGATGAGCAATGGGATTCGCGACCCTGACGGCGGCAATCGACTATCCGATGGTCATCGTGACCGTGGCGGCGCTGGGTCAGCGGTCGGGCTGCCTCGTCGGGTTCCACACCCAGTGCTCGATCCGGCCCCGACGGTATGCCGTGTTCCTGTCGAGGCAAAACCACACCTACGCCGTCGCCCAGGGTGCGGACGTCATGGCGGTCCACTTCCCGACGACCGGCCAGCGGGCGCTGGCCGAGCTGTTCGGCGCCGAGACGGGCGACCGCGTGGACAAGTTCTCAGGTTGCCGGTGGGAGCCCGGCCCGGGCGGCACGCCACTTCTTTCGGACTGCCCGAGCCGGCTCATCGGACGCGTGGCCGATCGCATCGACGTCGGCGACCACGTCGCCTACGTGCTCGACGTCTTCGAAGCGACGGTGGCCGGCCCGTCGCCGACGTTCCTCACGTTTCAGCAGATCCGCGACCTGGAACCCGGCCATCCGGCGTGACCCACAGGTCGACGGTGACCGTGTGCTCGGGAAGGCGGGCGACGCCGTCGGAGGCATCCAGCCCATCGACAGGGTTACATTGCGCAAGCAGGACGGCGTGACCGGCGACAGGAGGCGGACATGGAAGCGGTCGACAAAGTCATCGTCACCAACCAGGGTGCCATCGAGGCGAAGTACGGCGAGCGGGCGGCAGAAGTCTTCAATGCGGTCGACGAGCTGATCGCGGCCGACGACAAGCGGGGCCTGCGAACCGCGCTCGTCGCCATCGACGATAACGGCGCCATGAGCGAGCTCACCGCTCCGGCCGTGACCGATGCCACCGACGCCGAGCAGGCCAAGGTGGCGATCGACGGGATCTTCCGCGCGCTCACCCCCGACTACCTGATGATCCTCGGGTCCGTCGACGTGATCCCTCACGTCCCGATGCGCAACCCGATGCCGAGCGACGGCGACGCCTTCGCCTACGGCGACGTGCCCTACGCCTGCGAGCACGAGTACAGCGACGACGCCGCGGACTTCATCGGGCCGACCCGCGTCCTCGGCCGGCTGCCCGACGCGACAGCCGCCCGCGAACCGTCCTACATCGTGTCCCTGCTCGAGGCGACGGCCACCTGGGTGAGCCGGCCGGCGGCCGACTACCGCGACTACCTCGGCATGAGCGCCCGCGTGTGGCAGGGCTCCACTCGCCTCAGCCTGCAAAACGTGTTCGGGAACGCCGCCGATCTCCAACTCTCGCCGACGGCGGGCCCCAACTGGCCGAGCGCATTGATGGGCCGGCTCAGCCACTTCGTCAACTGCCACGGGTCCGGTGCCGATCCGCACTTCTTCGGTCAGCAGGGAAGCTCGTTCCCCATCGCCCATCAGGCGTCGCTCGTGGACGGCCATCTCGCCGAAGGCACCGTGGCGACGGTCGAGTGCTGCTACGGCGCCGAGCTCTACGACCCGGCCCTCGCCGCTGGTGCGCTCGGGATCTGCAACACCTACCTGGGGAGCGGGGCGTACGCCTTCTTCGGCAGCTCGACCATCGCCTACGGGCCCGCCGACGGCAACGGTGCCGCCGACCTCATCTGCCAGTTCTTCCTCCGCGACGTGATCGCGGGCGCGTCCGCCGGGCGGGCCGCGCTGCAGGCGCGGCAGGACTTCGTGCGCCGCGCCTCCATCGTCGACCCCGCCGACCTCAAGACGCTGGCGCAGTTCAGCCTGATGGGCGACCCGTCGGTCCAACCGGTCGAGGCGCCGGCGCCCCGGCTGGCCCATGCCGCGGGTCTGACCGCGGCGCGGTCGGCGCGGCGGATGAACCTGCTGGCGAACGGGCTCTCCCTGCCCGAGTCGACCAGCGTCGCCAAGCCGACCGGCGCCACGCCCGCCGACCGCCCCGACCTGCTCCGCCAGATCCTCGAGCTGGCCGGGGAGCCCGACCTGCAACCGTCGGCCACCGAGTCGTTCCGCGTTGACGAGCCGCCCATCGCACGCTCCTTCCGAGCGTCGGTGGCGGGCTTCGCCCCGTCGCCTCCGCGCCCCGTCATCCACGTCGTCGTCCAGACCGCCGAGGCGACCGGCGAAGGGACGGATTCGACGGTCGTGCAGAACCTGGCGCTGATCGCTCGCGAGGAGGGCGGCGAGATCGTGGGGGTCCGTAAGCTGTTTGCCCGATGAGCATCGAGTGCTCGGGCACGGTCACCCGCCGGCTGGTCGCGCCCGGCTCGAAGAGCGAACGTGAAGCCGTCGTGCTCGACACCGGTGCCGACCAGTACGTGCTGCGCCGGATCGGTGGCAACCCGTTCAGCGACCCTCAACTCGAGGAGCTGGTCGGCCGCAACGTGCGGGCGATCGGCGAGGTCCACGGGCCGGACTTCATCATGTCCGAGTGGACCGTGGCGGACTGAGCTACGCGGCAGCGGTCCCGATGATGATCAGGATCACCACTACCAACGAGAAGGCCAGCAGCGCAAGGCCGGCCGCCCGCACGGTCGCCTGGGAGGGCCGCGCCGCGA
Source organism: Acidimicrobiales bacterium (assembly GCA_050744985.1). Taxonomy (GTDB): domain Bacteria; phylum Actinomycetota; class Acidimicrobiia; order Acidimicrobiales; family AC-14; genus JBOGIC01. The sequence continues at coordinate 2,039 of JBOGIC010000015.1, read as the reverse complement.
CCACCACCAGCGTCACGGGCACAGCCGCCAGTGCGAGCAGGGCCGGAGCGATCAGCAGCCAGGCCACACGATGATCCGAGCGGCGTACCTCATCGGGCGGATTCTCGCCGCGCTGGGCGGGCTGTTTGTGGTCGCCGTCGTGACATTCACCATGGTGTCGTTGACCAACGCCGACAACTGCCACGAGCCCGACTGCGACGACGTGGCCTTCGAGCGGGCCATCAACCGTGCCGCTGTACTCCTGCCCGTGTCGGTCGTGATCGGTGCGGCCGGGGTCGCCCTGATCAACGACACCTACCGGAAGGTCGAGGAGATCTAGGCGATCAAGCAGTTCACCCGCCTGGCGGGCGTCTTCGCCGACAACTGACGACAACTGACTAGGGCGTGGATTTCAGGTAGTCGTCGAGCTGCTTGGCCATGGCCGGGATGCGCTGGGTGTAGCAGATGGCGCCCACCGGCTCGTAGCAGGGGTACGACGTCGCCGACGCGAAGACCGGGTCGACGTAGCGGTAGCCGAGGCTGGCGATGAAGGAGATGACATAGCGCCGGTCGGGCTTGCCGGGAAGGGAGCGGACGATCCCGGCGTCGGACCCGTAGTTGAACGTGAGCCCCGTCTTGTGGCCGAAGACCACCTCGGCGACGGCCTGGCACGGGCGGACGTCCTGGCCGTACGGGTAGCCGCCGGCCGTCACCGTCCCGTCGCGGTTGACCCAGCGGGAGGGGACGAGCGCCGGGATGCCCGGGCGCGTGTTGGGTGCACCGCAGAAGTTCGACGTGGACAGCGCCTCGTGGAAGCCCTGGTCGTCCAGCAACGACTTCAGGTAGGCGCGGGAGCTGGCGGAGAGGAGCGATGCCTGCACGGGCGTCCCGTCCGGCCGCGTCCACAGGGTGCCGCTCCCGCCCTCGATCAGCCAGAGGAGCCGGGCGGTGTCCATGGAGGTCATGTGGATCTGCCCCGGCTGCCAGTTCCTCCCGTCGGCGGGGGTGGTGCCGTTGATCTGTAGTGTTCCCAACCCCAGGTCGCGCAGCTCGGCGTGCATCGCCGGGAAGTCGTTCCGGTCGTGCAGCAGCTTCAGGAGGGCACGAGCCGACTGGTTGTCCGACACCGTGATCATCGGCTCCATCCAGCCGGCGATGGTTCTGGTCTCGCTGTCCTTCGCCGCGGCGCGGGCCGTGCCGCGGGTCCCCCGACCGTGGAGGGGCCGGTCGGCGAGCTCCTCCTCGCCGGCGCGGGCCGCCCTCCCGGTCGCGCTCGGCGTCGGGTCGTAGGCGTAGCGCTGCTTCAGCTTCAGCGCGCCGGCGTCGACCAGGCGCATGATGCGGTAGGCGACGATCACCTTGAAGAGCGACGCCGGGTAGGGCGCCATGAACGCCAGCGGCGCCGACTCGCGCCCGGCGACGATGTCGTCGGCGGCGGTCAGAGGCGGGTTGTCGGTCCAGCCCTTTTGCGTGAGCTGCTCGCCCGTGGTCTGGTCGAAGGTGCCACCGTTGTGGCGGTCGATGTCCCACCGCCGCCACCGGACCGAGCTGACTCCGTAGCTGCCCGCGGGCCCACCGGCCCGGTCCACCGGAGCGACGATGCCCGACGGATAGTCGCGGGAGAGCAGGACGTTGGCCGCCGCCGTGGCATGGCCCTGGCTGTCCAGCTCGATGATCGCGATGTCCACGTTGGGCATATGCGCCACGGGCGGCGCCGGCCGGGCACAGAAGCTGGCATACGGGCACACGTCCTCGAACGGGCCGAAGTCCCGGACGTCCCCGAACTGGGCGTCCTGCACGGCCTGGAGGAGCTGTGCCTCGAGCGCGGCACCCGGGTCGCCCGGATCCGCTCCCGCCGTCACCGGCACCAGCGTCATGCCCACCACGACCGCCGCCAACATCATCCGCCGCTTCATCATCGGACCTCCGCCGCTCGACGACCGCCCGCCAATCTACTGGCTCGCGGGCCAAGATGGTGGAGTGACGCGGCGGACGGCGGCGGCAGCCGTCCGGCCGGCGGGACCGCCACGAGCGTCGGAGAGGGGCTGGTGGTCGTTGAT
>JBOGIC010000014.1:0-9854 GCA_050744985.1 Acidimicrobiales bacterium | reverse complement strand
CCGACCCGGGTGGGCCGGCTCGCACCCAAGAAGGCGCAGCGCCTGCTGGCGCCACTCCACCACCCGCCGCGGCTGCCGCTCCTGGGCTTCCACGCCAACGCCGTCCCCTACTGGACCCTCACCGGCGACCGGCCCTCGCTCGCGCTCATCGACCTGCGCAGCGACGCCCGCTTACGTCGCGGGCCCTTTGGCCCGGAGTGCCACTTCATCTGGCAGGGCGTCCTCCACGAGCTGATGCTCGCCGACCCGCGCCTGCTGGCCGCCATCGACGACGGGCTGCCGCCACCGTCGCGAAGTGAGGTGCAGCGCCTCCTGGGCTACCGCCCGCGCCGACTGCTCGTGATGCTCACGCCCCCGATCGACGGCTACTGCCACAAGGCCGTCGGGGCGCTGCTCCCCGGCGCCTAGCGCGAGGCCAGTGGGGCCAGGTCTTCGGCCATGGCCCAGCCGAACACGATGAGCGTGTCGCCCCCGGCCCGGTCGACGTCGTTGAAGAACGCCTCGTAGTCGGGGCCCGGCGATCCGTTGCTGTAGTCGAGGATGCCGGGGGTGGCGTCGCGGCTGTGGAGGACGAAGGTGCGGTCGTTGACCTTCCCCTCGGCCCCGAACCGCTTGGCCAGCCGGCGCGCCCAGGCCCGCTCCTCGCCCGTCGGCTTGTGGCCGGGGCGCGGCACCACGTCCTCGAGGTCGGCGAACACGGCGTAGCCGCTGGGCTCGGCGAGGCGCGTGGCGACGAGCACGTCCTCGTCGGGAAAGGCCAGCACGGCGCGGCGCAGCTCGTCGCTGATGACGGCTTTGAGCATGGCCTCGCGGCCGTCGGTGCGCCCGATGGTCGCCAGCCCGATCAGCACGCAGGGTGTGCCGCCGATGCGTTCGAGGGTGCAGAAGGCGAAGCCCCCGAGCTCGGTTCCCTGCCGGCCCTGGGTGACGAGGACCCAGTCGTCACGCGCCTTCGAGAGCACGCCCACGTCGTGCTCGGCCACGCCGTTGGCCGAGATGTCGGCCATGTCCGACAGCTCTGCGTCACTCAGCGCGGTTGTGTCTTTGGTCTCGACGTCGATGGCCATGGCGCTTTCCTGCTCCCCCAGGGTGCAACGTCTCAGACCACTAGTCCATTCGGTCCGAGCAAAACGCGCAACTCGGCGAAGAGGCCGTTGCGGGAATCGACGCGAAAACCGTCCGGGAGACGGAGGATGGTGCGGTCCATGTGGAGGAACACCGGGGTGTCCCCAGGGTGGTCCAGCAGCACCGCCTTGAGCCGGCCCACGACCGTGTCGGTGAGCGCTCCGGGGGCGAGATTGATGCGCACGGGCGGGTCGTCGCCGTCGGACAGGTCGGGCCGCTTGACCTCCAGGCAGATGATCTTGGCCGGCTCCTCCTTGAGGTCGAGCCGGCCTTTCACCAGCACCACGGCGTCGTCGGACAGCAGGGCGCCGTACTCGAGCATCGTGCGCGGGAACACCATCACCTCGATGGCGGCGTCGAGGTCTTCGAGCGTGAACACGGCCATGAGGTCGCCGCGCTTGGTGTACTTGCGGGCCAGGGCGGTGACGACGCCGCCGATCCATTTGCACTCCCCGTCGCGCTGCTCGCGCAACTCGGCGATCGAGCACTCCGACAGCCGGCGCAGCGCCGCCGACACGCCCTGCAGCGGGTGGCTGCTGAGGTAGAGGCCGAGCATCTCCTTCTCGAAGGCCAGCTTGCGCGTGCTGTCGAACTCGTGGTCACCGATCGGGATGCGCTCGTCGTGCAGCGGAGCGCCGTCGCCGCCCATGATGTCGCCGAACAGGCTCATGATCCCCTGCTCCTGCTCGCGGCGGCGCGACAGCGTCGAGTCGATGATGCGCTCGTAGACCTCGAGGAGGGCGAGGCGGGTGTGGCCCAGGCAGTCGAAGGCGCCCGCCTTGATCAGCGACTCCACCGACCGCTTGTTGAGCACCATCGGGTCGACCCGGTTGCAGAAGTCGTGGAAGTCGACGAACGGCCCGTGGGCGTCCCGCTCGGCCACGATCATCCCCACCAGGCCGGCGCCCACGTTGCGCACCGCCGACATCCCGAAGACGATGCCCCCGTCGCGCCCGGCGAAGTCCGACTCGGCCCGGTTGATCTCGGGCACCGTCACTTGGATGCGCAGGTTGCGGCACTCGCCCAGGTAGACGGCCGTCTTGTCCTTGTCGTCCTTGACCGACGTGAGCAGGGCGGCGAAGTACTCGACCGGATGGTTGGCCTTCAGCCACGCCGTCTGGTAGGCGACCATGCCGTAGCAGAACGCGTGGGACTTCCGGAACGCGTAGTCGGCGAACGGCTCGATGATGTCGAAGAGCTTCTCGCCCAGTTCGGCGCCGTAGCCGTTGCCGTCGCAGGCGGCGACGAACTTCTCCCGTTCCGCCGCCATGAGCGCACGGATCTTCTTCCCGCAGGCCTTGCGGAGCAGGTCAGCCTCGTAGGCGGAGTAGCCGGCGAAGTGCTTGGCCACCTCGAGCAGGCCCTCCTGGTAGATCATCAGGCCGTAGGTGTCGACGAGGACCTCGCAAAACTGGGGGTGAGGGCCGGTGATCGGCTTGCGCCCGTTCTTGCGGTCGGCGAAGTCGTTGTGCATGTTGGCCGCCATCGGGCCCGGCCGGTAGAGGGCGACGAGGGCGCCGATGTCCTCGAAGCAGGTGGGCGCGAGCGAGCGCATGAGCGCCCGCATCGGCCCGCCCTCCAACTGGAACACGCCGATGGAGTCGCCAGCCCGCAACATGGCGAACGTCTTCTCGTCGTCGAGCGGCACGCTGTCGATGTCCGGACGCCGCCCCGTGCCCTGCTCGATGAGGTCGAGCGCCCGCTCGATGACGGTGAGGTTGCGCAGCCCCAGGAAGTCCATCTTCAGCAGGCCGAGGTCGGCGACACCGTGCATCTCGAACTGGGTGACGACCGGAGCGTCGGACGGGTCGGCGCCCGGCTCGGGCTTGCGCTGGATCGGGAGGTACTCGGTGAGCGGCTCGCGGGTGATGACCACAGCGGCGGCGTGGATGCCGTCCTGGCGCCGCAGTCCCTCGAGCCCCTTGGCGACGTCGATGACCTTCTTGGCCTCGGGGTCGGTCTCGTAGAGGGCGCGCACCTCGCCCGACGCCTTGTAGCCGTCCTCGTAGCCGGGGAGCTGGTCGAGGCAGGCGGCGAGGGGGGTGTCGCGGCCCATGACCAGCGGCGGCATGGCCTTGGCGATGCGGTCGCCGACGGCGTAGGGGTACCCGAGCACCCGCGACGCGTCGCGGACTGCGGCCCGGGCCTTGATCGTCGAGAACGTGATGATCTGCGCCACGTGGTCGGACCCGTACCTCTCGGCCGCGTACCGGATCATCTCGCCGCGGTAGCGCTCGTCGAAGTCCATGTCGATGTCGGGCATCTCCCGGCGCCCGGTGTTGAGGAACGCCTCGAAGATCAGGCCGTAGCGAATGGGGTCGAGGCCGACGATGTACAAGCAGTAGGCCACGCAGCACCCCGCCGCCGAGCCCCGGCCGGGGCCGACCCGGATGCCACGCTCGCGGGCGTGGCGGATCAGGTCCCAGACGATGAGGAAGTACGCCGAGAGGCCCATCTCGGTGATGACGCCCAGCTCCCGGTCGAGACGCTCCGCCACCTCGGCCGGGACCGGAGCCCCGTACCGCTGGCGGGCGCCGTCGAAGGCCAGGTGCCGCAGGAAGTCGTCGTCGGTGGCGAACCGGTCGGGGAGCGGGAACCGGGGCAGCTCGGGCTTGCCGAACTCGATCTCGACGTTGGCCCGCTCGGCGATCAGCAGCGTGTTGTCGCACGCGTCGGGCACCTCGGCGAACAGCTTGCGCATCTCGGCCGCCGTCTTCAGGTAGTGCTGGTCGCTGTCGAACTTGAACCGCTTGGGGTCGTCGATCGTGGCGCCGGTCTGCACGCACAGCAGGGCGTCGTGGGCGACGTGGTCCTCGTGCCTGGTGTAGTGGGAGTCGTTGGTGGCCAGCAGCGGGGCGTCGATGCGCCGGGCGATCTCGATGAGCTGCGGGTTGGTGCGGCGCTGCTCGGCCATCCCGTGGTCCTGCAGCTCGATGAAGAAGCTGTCGCGGCCGAAGATGTCCTGGAACCGCCCCGCGTGGCGCCGCGCCGCCTCTTCGTCGCCCTTCAGCAGCGCCTGCAGGACGATGCCGCCCAGGCACCCACTGGTGGCGATGACGCCCTCGTGGTGGCGTTCGAGCAGCTCCCAGTCGACCCGGGGCTTTCGGTAGTAGCCCTCCAAGAAGGCGGCCGACGCCAGCTGGATCAGGTTCTGGTACCCCGGCGTCGTCTCCGCCAGCAGGCTCAGGTGGTAGTAGAGCTTGTCGCCGTCCAGGCCGTTGCGGGCGGGCCGCTCGAACCGGCTCTCGGCCGCCTGGTAGGCCTCGAAGCCGATGATGGGCGTGATGCCGGCGTGACGGGCCGCCCGGTAGAAGTCGAGGGCGCCGTACATGTTGCCGTGGTCGGTGATGCCGATCCCCGGTTGGCCGTCGGCGGCGGCCGCCGCCACCAGCTCGGAGATCCGGCTCGCCCCGTCGAGCATCGAGTACTCGGTGTGGGTATGGAGGTGCGCGAAAGAGCCTCCACCTTCCACCGTACGCGCCTCCTCGGTGCGAATCCTGGGGGCAACCTGTCCAGAGGCTGTCCACGAGAACTACATCTGTGTGATTCCGTTCAACGTAACTCGGCGGGGGGGGACCCTGTCAAGGCCTGCCTGGCGATTACAACGCTGTAGTTTTGCACACCTGTGGAAATGGCTGTGGACGGGGACCAACCGCGCTGTCACCACCGGCCGGTACCCTGTTCGGGTGCGAGTTGTGATGGTTGACGCACCCGACCACTTCCTCGAAGAACGCCGCCGCCTCGGCCACGACCGCTGGGACGAGATGTGGGAAGGCGTGCTGCATGTGGCGCCGCTGCCCGACAGCCGGAATCAGCGGTTGGCCATCAAGTTAGGGGCGATACTTCTGCCCCTCGCCGAGGCGCCAGGCCTCATCGGGTTGCAGTCGCCGTCGGGCTTCTGGCCGGGCCGCACCGACTCGTGGCGGGTCCCGGCGCTGGGCTTTGCCCGCCGCGAGTTCGTCTCCGAACGAGGTGTCGAGGGGCGCGCCAAGCTGGTCGTCGAGGTCCGCTCGCCGCGCGACGAGACGTACGACAAGCTGCCGTTCTACGGCGAGGTCGGCTGCCAGGAGGTCCTCGTCGTCGACCGCGACTCTCTCGCCCTGGAACTGTTCGTGTCTCAGGATGGGCAGATGGTGGCTACCGCTCCGGACGCTGGCGGCCGGCTCCGGCTGGCGTCCGTCGACGCCTCCGTAGGGCCCGCCATTCTCATCGAGTGGGCCGGCGGCTCGGCCGCTATCGTGCCGTACTGAGAGCCCCGATTGGCCTCCTATTCGGTCAACGAGCGGGGCGTGGCGAAGGCGCGGCGGATGATCGACGCCCACCAGTACGTCATCCGCAGCAACTGGGGCGAGGCCCAGCCGAGCGCCGAGGACGAGAACCGGTTCCGCGACTCCCACTCCTGGGACGACTACGCCGAGTGGCACCTCGGGCTCACCGACGGGGCCAACGACGAGACCAAGGCCCGGTACGCCTTCGTGTACGGCGACTTCCGCCGGCTGCACCGCAGCGGCCTCATCGCGTGCGTCTACCGGGCCGCCGAGTGGGAGCACAAGGAGATCGGAGCTGGCGGCGCACGAGCTGCTGCAGTACCTCGACGCCGTGCGGGGCTGAGAGCTACGGCTGCACCAGCACCAGCGTGGCTTCGGGCACCTGGGGGTGGAAGAACAGCGTGACGGGCCCCAGCTCGGGCGGCTCGCCCGGCCAGTCGACCACGACCGCGATGGGGTCGCGCCGCGGCCCGAGGGTGTCGCGGAGGCCGAGCATCACCGCTCCGGTGAGGGCGGCCGACACGAGCGTCTTCACCGGCTCAAAGATAGGTTCCCGGACGGGGTTGTTCGGGCATCGACCCGGGCGGAAGCCCGCGGCGGCGCATCTCCTCGAGCTGTGCCCGGGCCGCCATCTGCTGGGTGAACAGTGTGGCCTGGATGCCGTGGAACAGGCCCTCGAGCCACCCGACGAGCTGGGCCTGGGCGATGCGCAGCTCGGCGTCGCTCGGGGAATCGGTCTCGAACGGCGAGCTGAGCCGGTCCAGCTCGTCGCGCAGCTCCGGTGACAGCACTTCGGCCAGCTCCTTGACCGACGTCTCGTAGATCTCCTTGAGGCGGGACCGGCCCGCCTCGTCGAGCGGCGCCCGCCGTACCTCCTCGAGCAGCTCCTTGGTCATGGCGCCGATGCGCAGGACCTTGGCCGGGGAGGTGATGACGTCCTCGGAGCCGGACTCGTTCTGGCCCGTGACCTGATCGGGCATGATGAGCATCGGCCCGCTCGAGACCTCCGGTGCGTTGTCGGTCATCCCTCCATCCTTCCCCGTGTCAGCCGGTCGCAGCCAACAGCGGCACGAGAACCTCCGCCGCCGTCAGGGACCCGTGCCGGCAGCGCAGGTTGTAGGTGCCGGTGTCGGCCGGGTCGGCGAAGGCGACGGGCGCGTGGGTGACGATGGCCACGTCGCCGAGGCGGGCGGACACCGCGGGCGACGGCTCGCCGCCCAGCCAGCCCTCGTCGACGATCTGCTGGCGGGTGCGCACCCAGGCCACGTCGCTGTGGCAGCCGCTCGCCGCTTCGTACAGGCGACCGGCCAGCCCGGGCCGGGCATGCAGCCAACGGAACCGTCCTTCGCCCGACATCATCCCGGTCAGGCGGGTCACCTCCGGCGCCAGGGGAAGGACGCGGTCCCCCACGTCCACCTGGCCGTGGTCGCTCACCACGACCAGGACAGCGCCGGCCGTGAGCGTGGACACGACGTCCCCGACCAGCCGGTCGGCGGCCGCCACCTCCGCGTCGTACAGCGCCCCGAAGCCGAATTCGTGCGCCACCGTGTCGACACCCGGGTAGTAGGCGTAGACAAACTCGCGGCCCTCGGCCAGCAGGTATCCCACCTGCGTGATCAACGACGACGGGTACCGCCAGCCGTGCAGCTCGGCGCCGGCCAGGTGGGCCCGGGTGAAGCCCGATTCGGCGAACTCGGCCCGGGTGACCACGGCCGGCTTCATGCCCATGAACGGCTCCAGGGGCTGGATGGACTCGGGCGGTATGCGCGGGCGGGCGTCGCCCGCCGGCGTCGACCAGCGCAGCACGTTGAGGACCTCGCCCGCGGCGGCGATCCGGTAGCCGACGACGCCGTGGACGGCGGGCGGGACGCCGGTGGTCAGCGATGTCAGCGCCGTGGCCGTCGTCGAGGGCGCCACCGTGGTGATCGGCCCGCCCTCCATGCCCGCCAGGACCGGCCCCAGTGCCCGGCGCTGCTGCAGCTGCTCCCATCCGAGCCCGTCGAGCACCAGCAGCACGACCTGGCGGGCACCGGCCACCGGTGCCGGCATCCACGGCGGCACCCCGTGCCGGCGGCGAAGCAGCGCAGGCACGACGCCGCTCAGGCATGCTCCGCCGTAGTCGGGCAGGACAGGCGCCGGCGCCACCACGGCCGTCAAAGCTAGGCGCTCCGCCCGCACCGCACGCAGACGCCGTACGATTGCGGATGTGAAGGTGTCGACAAGGGGCGACTATGCCAGCCGCGCCCTGCTTTCCCTCGCGCTCCACCGCGACGACCCCCGGCCCACATCGGTGCGGGACATCGCCGAGCGCACCGGGCTTCCGCAGCCCTACCTCGAGCAGATCCTCCTCGCCCTCAAGGGCGCCGGCCTCGTGCGGTCGAAGCGGGGCGTGGGGGGCGGCTACGTCCTCGCCCGCGACCCGTCGGAGGTCTCCCTCGCCCAGATCGTCAGCGCCGTCGACGGGCCCATCGTGGCCGGCGACTTCGGCGAACCGCACCAGAACGGCGACTGCGACCACGAGGGCCAGTGCGCCCTGCTGGCCGTCTGGGCCGACGTAGGCGAGCACATGCGCCAGCACCTCGACTCCTACACGCTGGCCGACATGGTCGCCCGGGCCCGCGGTCAGCGGGTCAGCGCCGAGCCGACGCTCTCCTGAGCCTCGACTCGCCTCGCCTCAGCCGGGGCGGGTGTTGGGCTCGTTGGCGTTGCTCGACTCCTCCGGCCGCAGGCCGCGGTACTCGTTGGCCGGGCGGGCCTCCGCATTCGGGCCGATGTCGACCAGGCGCACCTCGCCCTTGGCGCCCAGTTGCTGCAGCGCCGGCGCCGGGCCCCGCACGACGACGGCGAAGGCCAGGTCGCCGTTGGGCTTGATGGAGTTGATGAGCTTGTTCAGTCGCTCGACCTCCTGCTGGTAGAAGCGCTTGAAGTTGCCGTCGTCGACGGTCGGGATGAGCTTTTGGATCTCGTCCCGCTCGGCCCGCGCCTCCGCCGTCTGGCTCTGCACCCATCCGGCCAGGTCACCCTCGACGACCGCGGGTGCCCCGCCGGGGGCCGCCGCGATCACGGCGAGCACCTCGACCGGGGCCGCGTGCGCACGCGCCTTGGCCTCGGTGGTGTAGGCCGACAGCGACACGACCGCCACGTGGTCGCCGGTCGCGCCCGCCAGCGCCGCCTTGCGGGCGTCGATGTAGGCGCCCACCTCGGTACCGGGCGGTGGTCCGATGCCGCCCACGACCCGGGCCGCGTCCTCCGGGGTGGTAATGACCGGCGACTCCGCCGACCCGCCACCGGAGCGCAACGTGTACACGGTGACGAAGACCACCAGGCCGACGGCGAGCACGGCCACACCCGCGCCGAGGAGCCACACCGTGCGCCGCGCCGCCCGCTCGTCGTCCTCGTCGTCGTCGTAGCGGGGGAACGTCGGCGGCTGCGGTTGCGGCCGTTGCGGTTGTTGCGGCGGCGGCGAGGCGGGTTGGGGGTTCCAGGGATTAGTCCAGTACGTCACGCATGGCCTCCAGGTCGGGCGGAAGCGGTGACTCGAACGAGCGCCGCTGGCCGTCGACGGGATGATCGAACGCGAGCCGATGGGCGTGAAGGAACGGGCGGCCGGACGGGAACGACGATCGTTCGCCACGATAGCGGCCGTCACCCACCACGGGATGCCCGATGGCCGCCAGGTGCACGCGGATCTGGTGCGTCCGCCCCGTCTCGAGCCGGCACTCGACCAGGGTGACCTCGACGGGGCGCGTGAACCGCCCGAGCACCTCGTAGCGGGTGCGCGCCGGGCGTCCCTCGGCGGCCACGGTCATCTTCGTCGGGTCCCGCGTGGCCCGGCCGATCGGCGCGTCGACCAGGCCCGCCTCGGCCTCCACGTGCCCCCACACCAGGGCGAGGTAGCGCCGCTCGACGGTGCGGGCCGCCAGCTGCGCCACGAGCGACCGGTAGGCGTCGGCCGTGCGCGCCACCACCAGCAGGCCGGACGTGCCGGCGTCGAGGCGGTGCACGATGCCCGGGCGGTCCTCGTCTTCGCCGATCCCCGCCAGGTCGGGGAAGCGGGCCAGCAGGCCCTGCACCATCGTGCCGTGGTCGTGGCCCGCGCCGGGGTGCACGACCAGGCCCGGCGGCTTGTCCACGACGATCACGGCGCCGTCGGCGAAGACCACGGGCACGTCGACCGCGGGGTCAGGGGCGAGGGGCGGGCCCCCGTCGGGCGGCGGGAGCGTCACCTCGAGCCACTGGCCTTCTGTCACCCGCCGGGACCGGACCGGCACGGCCGTTCCGTCGAGCCGCACGGCGCCGCCGGCGACGAGGGCGGCGGCGTCGGACCGCGTGACGTCACAGAGCAGGGCGACGGCCCGGTCCACCCGTTCGCCTTCGAGCGCCGCCGGGATCTGCGCCTTCACCTGGCGGTGCCCCGCCAGCCGGCCCAGACGAGCAGGATGCAGCCGCAGGTGATGGCCA
>JBOGIC010000013.1:0-19909 GCA_050744985.1 Acidimicrobiales bacterium | reverse complement strand
GGCAGATCCTCACCGATTTCGGGGTCGAGGCCGGAAAGGTGCGCAGCGCCGTCCTCGAGATGCTCACCGGCACGCCGCCGGCGGCCACGCCGCCGAGGGCGGGGCCGAGTTGCCTCTCGTGCAAGATGCCCCTCGAGGAGAACCTGGGCTGGAAGGAGGTCGACGCCGCCGGCGAGCCGGGACAGGCGAGAGTCCGGGCGCGGCTCTTCTTCTGCCAGGCGTGTCAGACAGTGATCGGGGTTTCAGGCCAATAGGCGGACGGCGGCCCCGAGCGGGTCGAGACGGCGCGCCACGACCTCGGCGACCGCCTCCCCGAAGCCGGCACCCCGGCAGCGATCCCATGCCGCCTGCGCCCCCGCCGCCTCCGCCAGGCGGCGGACCTCGGCCGCGAGGTTCGCCTCACGGCGCGCTTCGAGCCGGCCGTCCTCGGCCAGGAAGGCCCGGTGGGCCTCGACGGCGTGCATCAGCTCGGGGATCCCGCTCCCGGTGGTAGCCGACGTACGCACGACCGGCGGGCGCCAAGCGGACGATGACGTGTCGAGCATCGCCTCCAGGTCCCGCACCGCCTCGTCGGCCCCGGGACGGTCGGCCTTGTTGACCGCGAGCACGTCGGCGATCTCGAGCACGCCCGCCTTGTCGGCCTGGACGGCGTCGCCCCAGCCCGGCGTGACGACGACGACGGTGGTGTCCGCCGCGCCGGCGACGTCCACCTCGACCTGGCCGGCGCCGACCGTCTCGATGACGACGAGCGGCCATCCGGCGGCGTCGAGGACCCGCACGGCGCCCAGCGTGGCCCGGGCCAGGCCGCCCGACGCACCCCGCGAGGCCATCGACCGCACGTAGACGCCGGGGTCGGTGGCGTGCTCCTGCATCCGCACGCGGTCACCCAGGATCGCGCCGCCGCTGAACGGTGAGCTGGGGTCGACGGCGACCACCGCGACCCGCTCCCCTGCCGCCCGGCGGGACGCGACCAGCCGGTCGACGAGGCTCGACTTGCCGGTCCCCGGTGCTCCGGTGACGCCGACGACCCAGGCGCGGCCCGTCCGGGCGAACACCGCCCGGGCGACGGACCGCTCCGCGTCGCCCCCCGCTTCCAACCGCGAGATCAGCCGCGCGGTGGCGCGCACGTCGCCGCCCGCAGCGTCGTCGAGAAGGGGTCTGTCGTCCGAGGGATCAGTACTCGAAGGCGGGCTCCAGGCCCACGGCGTTCACCTCGGTGATGCCGTCCACCCGGTCCTTCAGGATGCGCTCGATGCCGGCCTTCAGGGTCATCGTGGAAGCCGGGCAGCCGACACACGCCCCGATCAGCTCGATCTCGACGACCCCGGTCGCCTCGTCGACGCCGACGAGCGTGACATCGCCGCCGTCCATCTGCAGCGCCGGCCGGATGGCCTCGATCGCCTCCTCGACACCGGCGCGGATCGCACCACCGCCGGCGTTGCCGTCCGCGGGGGGAAGGGTCGCACCGGTGATTGCGGCCGCGTCGGCCTGCTCGTGTTCGGACTTGGAAATGAAGGTCACTGGCTCATCCACGTTCGGACAAACGTTAGCAAGCCCCGATACCTTCCCCCGGCGTGCGCCGCACCGTCGACCGGTCCGTCGTCGACGCCGCCGACGTCGACGCCATGATGCAGCCGCGCCACGACCTGCTCGTCGAGCAGGTGGCGGGAGACGGGCGGTTCGTGGCCGCCACCGGCCCGGTCCGGAGCTACGAACGGCGGATCCACGTGGATGGCGGGGTCGCCATCCACACGGTGACGTTCGAGCTGGCCCTGCCCTACTTCGGCTGGCTGTTCGTCCTGCCGTTCAAGCGGGCCCTACGCCGGCCGCCCGGACCGGCGGTGCCGTGGTGGGCGCCCCCGGCCCCGCTCGACGCCCGCGGCGCCCGGGCCGTCGGGACGCTGGCCGCCGTCGCGGTCATGCTCGGGTACCTCAACACGCTGTTCACCCAGACCATCGCCTTCGCCGGCGAGCAGTTCGGCGCCGACGACGGGGCGCAGGGCGTGGCGGGGGCGGTGGTACGCCTCGGTGGCCTGCTCGCCCTCGCGGTGGTGGCGACGGCGGACCGCCGGGGCCGGCGGCGAGTGATCCTGGCGGCGGCGACGGCGGGCTGCGCGCTGGCCGTGACCGGAGCGCTGGCCCCGTCGCTGCCCTGGCTGGCCGCCAGCCAGACGTTGGCGCGAGGGTTCGCGACCGCCCTGCTCCTGCTGGTCGGGATCGTGTCCGCCGAGGAGGTGCCGGCCCGATGCCGGGCCTACGCGGTGAGCGCCCTGGCCATGGCCGCCGGGCTCGGCGCCGGGCTCGCGCTGTGCGCGCTGCCCCTGGCCGACCTGGGCGCGGGGGGATGGCGGTTGCTGTACGTGCTGCCGGCGGCGGGCCTCCCGCTCGTCGTGTCGGTGCGTCACCGCCTGCCCGAGAGCCGGCGCTTCCTCGCCCCTCACCGGGACGTGCACTTCGGAGGGCACGGCCGCCGCCTCTGGCTTCTCGCCATCTCGGGCCTGCTGACCAATCTGTTCGTGGCGCCGCAGTCGCAGTTCGGCAACCGGTTCCTACGCGCCGAGCGGGGTTACAGCGCCGGGCGCATCGCCCTACTGTCGCTGGTGGCGGGCGCGCCCGGGGCCATCGGCATCGTGGCCGGCGGCCGCATCGCCGACCTCCGGGGCCGGCGCAAGGTCGCCGCCGTCGCCCTCGTCGGCGGGACCCTGTGCACGGTGGCGTTCTTCTTCGCCCGGGGCTGGCTGCTGTGGGTGCTGCCGACCGTGGGCACGATGGTGTCGGCCGCGTCGATCCCGGCCCTCGGCGTGTACGGCCCGGAGCTGTTCCCGACGTCGCTGCGGGGCCGGGCCAACGGGGTGATCTCCATCTGCGCGCTGGCGGGTAGCGCGACCGGGCTGGTGCTGGCGGGCGCGCTGGGCGACTCGTTCGGTGAGCTGGGCCCGGCCATGGCCATCCTCGCCACGGGCCCGATCATCGTCGCGGCGATGGTGCTGACGCTGTACCCGGAGACGGCCGGGCGGGAGCTCGAGGAGCTCAACCCCGAGGACGTGCGGCCGCCGCCGGTTCCGCCGCCATGACGGCAGAGAGGGATGGCGCTTGTAGGGTCGCCCCGTGCAGGCCATGTGCGTCGCGGGCGCGCGCCCGAACTTCATGAAGGTCAAACCGGTTGTCGACGCCCTCGAGCGGCGTGGCGCCGACGTCGTGGTCGTCCACACCGGCCAGCACTACGACGAGGCCATGAGCGCCGTGTTCTTCGAGGAGCTGGGCCTGCGCGCGCCCGACCACTGGCTCGGCGCCGGCTCGGGCAGCCACGCCCAGCAGACCGCTGCGGTCATGGTCGGCCTCGAACCCCTTGTCACCGCGCTCGGCCCCGACGCGATCGTTGTGTTCGGGGATGTGAACTCGACGCTCGCCGCCGCCTTGGTCGCAGCGAAGGCATGCGTGCCCCTGGCCCACGTCGAGGCGGGCCTACGCAGCGGCGACCGCACGATGCCCGAGGAGGTCAACCGTATCGTCACCGACCGCCTCAGCGATTACCTCTTCGCCCCGTCGAAGGACGCTGTGGCCAACCTGGCGGCCGAAGGCGTGGCTCCTGGGCGCGTTCACCTTGTGGGCAACGTCATGATCGACACCCTCCTGTCCAACACCGGCCGCGCCCGCGACCGACCCATCGTCGAGGACCTTGGCCTCGAGCGCGGCGGCTTCGGCCTGGTCACGCTGCACCGGCCGGCCAACGTGGACGAGCCGGGCATCTTCAAGGCGCTCCTCGGCGCCCTGGGGACGATCGCCGCCTCGTGCCCGCTGGTGTTCCCCGTCCACCCTCGCACCGCCGAGCAGCTTCCGGCCGGCCCGCTCCCGCCGGGGCTGCGCGTGGTGCCCGCCCTGAGCTACCTCGACTTCCTCGCCCTCGAGCAGGCGGCCCGGCTGGTCCTCACCGACTCGGGCGGTGTGCAGGAGGAGACCACCGTGCTCGGCGTTCCGTGCCTCACCCTTCGAGACACGACGGAGCGACCGCTGACCGTCACCGAAGGCACGAACACCGTCGTCGGCCGCGACCCGGAGCGGATCGTCGCCGAAGCCGCGCGAGCCTTGCGCGACGGGGCACCCGCTCGCCGTCCGGCCCTGTGGGACGGCCACGCCGCCGAGCGCATCGCCGACGTGCTCGTCCCTAGCTGAGCCCGAGCCCGTCGACGAATTCGCGCACCGCGGCGGCGACAGGCGCGTCCTTGCCGCGCAGGCCGTGGTCGCCGCCGTCGATCCACACGTGGGTGACCGGCCCGGCGATGGCGGTCGCCGCCGCTTCCAGCTCGGCGGGCGTACCGAAGGTGTCACGCGTGCCCGACACGAACAGGCACGGGACCGCCAGCTGGGGGAAGTGCTCGGTGCGGAGCCGGTCGGGCTTCCCCGGCGGGTGCAGCGGGTAGCTGACGAGCACGAGGGCGAGCGCCGGCAGCCCGTCGGCCACCGCCATCGAGCACATCCGGCCCCCCATCGACCGCCCCCCGAGGATCAGGCGGTCGGGGGCCAGGCCGGTGCGCGCGGCGAGAGCGGTCGCCTCCTCCCTCACGGCGTTGAGCAACACCGCCGGCTTGTCGGGCGCGCGCCGCCCGGCCTTGCGGTACGGGAAGTCCATCCGCTCCACCGCCGCGTCCGGCGCCAGCGCCTGCTCCATGGCCACGAGCGCGGGCTGGTCGCTCCCCGCACTCGCGCCGGGCGCGAGCAGAACCGCAACCCGGGGCGTCACGCCATCAGGATGCGGCGGGCTTCGGTCAGCTCGAGGATGCGCTGCCCGGCGCCTTCGTTCTCTGCCCCGTGATCGGGATGGGCGGCGCGGATCAGCGACCGGAACCGGCGCTGCACCTCCTCGGGGTCCGGGCGCAGGTTGGGGCCGAAGCCCATCACCTGCAGGGCCCATCGCTCGTCGGTCGGGAAGCGCCGCCACGACCGGGGCGGCGCGCTCGTCGGGTCGGACAGGTAGGCCACGAGGTCGGGCCCGACGGCGCCTTCCCACCGGGCGGCCTTGCGGAGGGCCGCGAAGACGGGCGGCCGCACGTCGGGGTGCAGGCGCCCGGCGGCATACACCGCACCCAGCAACTGGGGGACCGGTCGACCCTGGCCGCGCACCTCGAACCGCATGGTCTGGGTGTCGCCCACCAACACGTGGCACGTGCGCTCCAGGCCGACGAAGTCGGTCTGGAAGCGATGGCGCAACCGCGGCTGGGGGATGCGCTTGCCCTCCTCCAGGTCGTCGACGAGGTCGAGCAACTCGCCCCGCAGCTCGGGGGAGACATCCGCCAGGTGCGTCGCGACGATGCCGCCGAGAAGGACGCCGCCGTAGCCCGGCGGTGGGTCGGTCGGCAGCCAGTGCGGGCCGAGCGCGACACGTCGCGTGGGTGCCACCTCACGCGAATGTCGAACCTCCAACTCGGCCAGCAGCATGGGCGAAAGGTATACGTAGCCGAACCGGCCGGCGCCCTACACGTAGTCGCGGAGGTAGTCGCGGAGGCGCCGAGCGGCGTCCTCCACGGCCTCGCCGTCACCCTCCCCGCCGGCGGCCACGACGCCGCGGGCCAGCTTGGCCATCTGCTCCCAGGACGGGCGCTCGATGCCGAACGGCGGCCGCGACTCCTCGATGGACGTGGCCAGGCCGTCCACCTCGTCGACGATGTCGCCGCTCGTCGGGCTGCGCGCCAACCGGTCGGCGGCGTCGAACAGATCGCTCATGGCGGACTGGGCGGACTCGTCGGCCGCCTCCTCGTCCGCGATGGCGGTGGTGTCCTGCCACTCCTCGTCGTCGATGCCCTCGAACTCGAGCAGGCCCTCGACGACCGCCTCGTCGAAGGTGCGCACGACCAGCACGGGCCCCGACTCCCAGCGGAACGGCACGCCCTCGCCCCGCAGGGAGCCGCTGAACGACACCCGCTGGTCGGCCGGCCACGCCGACACGTCGAACACGACCTCGTCGCCGACCTCGTCGCCGACCTCGTCGCCGACCTCCTGTGTGGCCGGCAGCGTGGGGGGCGTCTCCGTGTCGGGCGCCAGGCCACAGTCACGGCAGGCGGTCTGCACGCCCGGCGTGAACTCGGCCCCGCAGTGGGAGCAGAGGGTCATCAGAGGACGGGGTCTTCCGTCCAGCGTCCGAACACCTGCGCCATGGCGTCGACGATCTCACCGATGGTGGCATAGGCCCGCACGGCTTCCATGATGGCAGGCATCACGTTCTGGTCGGGTAGCGCGGCGTCCTCGGTCACGCGGGCGAGCGCCGCAGCCACCTGGCCGGACGACCGGTGCGCCCGCACTTCCGCCACCCGCTTGCGCTGGCGCTCCTCGACGGCAGGGTCGATTTCGAGAAGGTCGGACAGCGGCGCGTCGCCGTCGGTGAACTTGTTGACGCCCACCATCACCCGTTCGCCGGTGTCGAGGCGGCGCGCGAGGTCGTAGGCCGACTCGGCGATCTCGGCCTGGAACCAGCCGCTCTCGATGCCCGCGTAGACACCCTCGAGGATCGAGCCGTCGCCGAGGTCGGTGAGGCGCGCCAGCACGGCCTCGGCCTGCTGCTCGGTACGGTCGGTGAGCGACTCGACGAGGTACGACCCACCCAGCGGGTCGGCGACGAGGGGCACCCCGGTCTCGTAGGCGATGACCTGTTGCGTGCGCAGCGCGAGGCGCGCCGAGCGCTCGGAGGGAAGGGCGAGCACCTCGTCCATGGCGTTGGTGTGCAGGCTCTGCGTCCCGCCCATCACCGCGGCGAGCGCCTCGATGGCGGTGCGGACGATGTTGACCTCTGGCTGTTGGGCGGCGAGCGACGCGCCGGCGGTCTGCACGTGGAACCGGCACTGCCACGACCGCGGGTCGGCCGCGCCGTAGCGCTCGCGCATCCATCGCGCCCAGAGCCGCCGGGCGGCGCGGTACTTGGCGATCTCTTCGAAGAAGTCGATCTGGGCGTTGAAGAAGAAGCTCAGCCGGGGAGCGAACGTGTCGACGTGCTGACCGGCCGCCAAGGCCGCCTCGACGTAGGCGAACCCGTTCGCCAGCGTGTACGCCAGCTCCTGCGCGGCCGTCGCCCCGGCCTCGCGGATGTGGTACCCGGACACCGACAGCGGGTGCCACCTCGGCAGCTCCGCGGAACAGAAAGCGATGGTGTCGGTGACGAGGCGCATCGACGGCCTCGGCGGGAACAGGAACTCCTTCTGGGCCTGGTAATCCTTGAGGATGTCGTTCTGGGTCGTGCCGCCCAGCCGGCCCCGCGGGACACCGCTCTCGTCGGCGACCGCCACGTACATGGCGAGCAGGATCGCCGCCGGCCCGTTGATCGTCATCGACGTGGTGACAGTGCCGACGTCGATCCCGGCGAACAGGTCCTCCATGTCGGCGAGCGTGTCGACGGCGACGCCGCAGCGCCCGACCTCGCCGGTGGTCAACGGGTCGTCGGAGTCCCGGCCCATGAGCGTCGGGAGATCGAAGGCGACCGACAGCCCGTCGCCGCCGGCACGCAGGATCTCGTGGAACCGGCGATTGGTGTCCTCCGGGCCGCCGAAGCCGGCGAACATCCGCATCGTCCAGAGCTTCGAGCGGTACATCGAGGCATGCGGCCCCCGGGTGTACGGGTAGGCGCCGGGCCACTCGCCCTCGTCGGTGCCGTACGCGGGCTCAACCGGCAAACCCGACAGCGACGCGTCGGTGAGGGGCCGGAGGAGTGCCTGCTCGTAGGCACGCCGCCACTCGTCGCGGGCGGTCACAGGTCGAGTATCGCAGGACCCTGCGGCTTTGGTGTCGCCAATGGTGGGCGTCCGGCCCGTCGCACTAGGGTGCCCTCATGAGCGCTGGCAAGCAGGCACCGGACCGGAATCTCGCCCTCGAGCTCGTACGCGTGACGGAGGCGGCCGCCATGGCCGCCGCCCGGTGGATGGGCCGAGGCGACAAGAACGGCGCCGACGGGGCCGCCACCAACGCCATGCGGGCCGTGCTCGAAGGCGTCGCCATGGACGGCATCGTCGTCATCGGCGAAGGCGAGAAGGACGACGCGCCCATGCTCTACAACGGCGAGCAGCTGGGCGACGGGTCCCCTCCTGCCGTCGACATCGCCGTCGACCCACTCGAGGGCACGACGCTCACGTCGCTCGGTCGGGGCAACGCGCTGTCGGTCATCGCCCTGAGCGAGCGGGGCAGCATGTTCGACCCGGGCCCGTGCTTCTACATGGAGAAGCTGGCCGTGGGCTCCGAGGCCGCCGGTTCCATCGACATCACGCAGACGCCCACCGAGAACCTGCAGTCGGTCGCCAAGGCCCTCGGGCGCAGCGTGCGTGACATGACCGCCGTCGTCCTCGACCGCCCGCGTCACCAGGAGCTGATCGCCGAGATCCGCGAGGCGGGCGCCCGCATCCGGCTGATCCAGGACGGTGACGTGGCCGGCGCGATCTCCACGGGCTGGCCCGAGGCCGGGGCCGACATCCTGTTCGGCATCGGCGGCACGCCCGAGGGGGTCATCTCCGCCGCCGCTCTCAAATGCCTCGGTGGCGAGATCCAGGGTCGGCTGTGCCCGCAGAGCGACAAGGAGCGTGACGCCGTCCTCAACGCCGGCCGGTCCCTCGACGCCGTGCTGCACACCGACGACCTCGTGGGTGGCAACAACTGCTTCTTCGCCGCCACCGGCGTTACCGACGGGGAACTGCTGCGCGGTGTCCACTACAGCCGCAGCGGCGCCTCGACGGCCTCGCTCGTCATGCGGTCGAAGTCGGGCACGGTGCGGCGCGTCGAGGCCCGCCACCAGCTCGCCAAGCTCCGCGAATACGCCTCGGTCGCCTACGACTGACCGCTTTACTCCGCGGGATTGGCCCTCCGAAGTACCACTTTCGCGGAGTAAACGGGGGGGTCAGCTCCGCCGGAGCAGTACCGGCGTGAGCGGGTCGATGAGGGACTCGGCGAGGGGCTGCCCGAGGTCGCCGTCCTCGGCCGGCTTCGTCAGGGCGAACGGCGCGCCGCGGCCGAAGCCCTGCTCGATGTGGCGGGCGAGGCCGACGGCCATGATCGCCCGGCTGTTCTCGCCACCCTGCTGGATGCTCTGCTGGTAGGGGGCGAGCAACGCCGGCACGGCCGCCAGCGCGTCGGCGAGCCACTGGTCGAGGATGGGCTTGGGGTTCACGGCCGCGCCGCCGCGTGGGCGGATCTCGAAATGCACGTGCGGCGTCCCGCCCCGGGCGTTCCCGCTGTCGCCGTTGAACCCGACGACTTGGCCGGCCGTGACCGGCGACCCGTTGGCCAGGTCGGGGGCGAACCCGTTCAGGTGGGCCATGTAGTAGTAGGTGCCGTCGGGCTCGGTGACGGTGGCCGCCTTGCCGCCCAGCCCGCTGTCGCTGAACTCGACCCGCCCGTCGGCCGGTGCCCGCACCGGGGTGTTGAAGGCGGCGAAGATGTCGTTGCCGGCATGGAGATGGGGGGGCGGCCCCGAGCGGGCGTCGCCGAAGTCGTCGCGGTAGTAAGCGGCCCCGGCCACCGGGAACCGGCCCATGCCCCTCATGGCGGCGTCGTCGGCACTCACGCCGTAGTCCTGCAGGGGACGCAAGGCTGCGAGCAACGCGTCGGTGCTGCTGGGTGAGGTGCGGGCGAGGTTGCCCAGTTGGGCGGCGACGGCGTCGGGCGACAGGCTGGCGGACGCCGGGTTCGACCGATTGGCCGGGTCGTCGAACCCCGTGCCGGGCGGGGCGGCGCCCGACGGCGACGGCGCCGGCGTGACGACGAACGGCGGTGGCGTGTTGGGGGGCGCGGTAGGCGCGGTGGGGACGGGCGCCACGACCAAGGTGCTGGACGGGCTGGCCACGACCGTCGTCGGCGTCGTGGTGGACGTGGCGGCCGTCGTGGCCGTCGTGGCCGTGGTGGCCGGGACGGTCGACGACGAGGTCGGCTGGGCCACCGCCGGCGCCGGCGCGCTGAACAGTGCGGCGGCCGTTGTCAGCGCCACACCCACTCCCGCGCCCAGGCGGGTATACCCCAGCCGCCGCCCTCGCATAGTGGCGGGAAGCCTACTTAGCGGTCGCGGCGAAGGTGCACCAGGTCCCGTTCGCCCCACCACTGCGCCCGCCGACCCTCCTCCACCCAGCCGTGTTCTCGAAGAAACGCCTCCCCGGGGCTGCCCGCCCACGCGTCCGCCCCCAGGCGGGGACAGTCCCGCTCGGCCGCCGCCGACTCGAACGCGGCCAGCACGTGCGCCCCGATCCCCTCGCCCCGGCTGTCCCGGGCGACGATGAGGTTGGTCAGGTGGGCGCGCCCCCCGGCGGCGCGGCCCTCCGCCACTCCCACGATCCGCCCATCCCGCCGTGCGACGACGGCCAGGTTGGGCGCGTCGGGCTCGCCGTCGCCGAAGCCCTGGCGATGGCGCTCGGCCGCCGCCTCGCACGCGGCGAACGCCCGGGCGTCGGTGTCCAGCCCGGCGGTGACGGTGAGCTCGAGCGGCAGGCCGCCGCGGCCTACGACCGCCCGAGCGCGGAACGGCGCCTCGGCGACGGGCCGCCAGACCCGTCCTTCGGACTCCTGCAGGAGATGCACGCGATCGAAGGTCACCTCGGCCGCGTAGTCGCACAACGCCAGCTCGGCGGCCGCGATCCGGTCGGGCCGGGCCTCGTCGGCGATCGTCACGTGGGGGACGAACGGCCACGTGAGGATGCGGGCCAGCGGCGCCCGGAAGACCCTCTCGCGCACGTCGAAGACGGCCGCCCGCCCGTCACCGACCAGCGGCAGGTACAGCACCGGGTTGGCGGGCAGGAAGGTGGTCGGGGCGCCGAGGTGCGCCGTGAACGGCCGGGTGGCGTGGCCCGCTTCCCGCAGCACCCGCAGCGCATCGCCGTACAGGTCCTGGTTGACGTTGACAGGCGGAACGAGCGTGATGTGGGCCGGCACCCGGCCGTAGGTGCCATCGCCCGTGGCGCGGCGGAGGAGGTCGATCTCGCGGTCGAGGGGCGGCGGGATCAGCAGGGCGACGCCGAGCCGCACCCGAGGCATTCCTGGCAGGCTACCTATGCCTCAATCGCTAACTCCGGCGAGGCGTACGTGGGCGAGCCGCCACGCGGCGACGGCCAGGCACGCGACGGTCACGAACACGGCGCGGGCGACGGCTGCCCACCCTTGCGGCACCCCGTCGCGCATGAGGTCGGTGGCGCCGGTCAACCCGGCAAACCCGGCGCGGCCGAGCCATCCCGGAGAGAGTTGCGCGATGCCGTCGAGGGCGGCGCCGAGCAGCACCTCGCCCAGCACGACGACCGCCAGCGACCACACGACGGCGCGCCGGGACACCGCGCCGAGCATGACGAACAGCGCCACATAGGCGGCGGCGGACACGGCCACGCTGAGCACGAGCGCCGGTGCATCACCCGGTACGCCGGCGACCACCGCCGCCAGCGCGCACGCCACACCGAGCACCACGACGGCCACCGCCGTACCAGCGAGCCACCGTCCGACGACGATGGTCCAGCGCGGGACCGGTGACAGCCACGTGAAGGGCAACGTGCCGGCCCGGACCTCGGCGCCCAGGACGGCGTCCCCGGCGACGAGACAGGCGATGGGCACGACGATGCCGAAGATGCCCGACGACACGACGAGCGCGAACGCGTCCCGCGCGGAGTCGGCCGTGACGGCGTGGGCGACGAGACCGAACAGCACCGCGCCGGCCGCCGGCAGGATCAGGCCGAGCCGCCGGCGCGGCGGCAGGCACGCGCGGAGGGCGTAGCCGGCGGTGACGGCGACCGGGCTACTCATCGTTCCTCATCGCACCAGGTCCCGGAAGATGCTCTCGAGGGACTCGTCGAGGGGCCGCACCTCGCGGAGCCGCGCCCCCACGTCCCGGGCGACGCGAGGCAGCAGCAGTGCGAGGTCGCCGGCGCGCCGGGTGGTGACGGTCAGCGCGTCACTGTCGAGGTTGACACCGGTCACGGCGTCGGATGCGACCAGCGCAGCGCCCAGTTCACGCAGCGAGGTGGCCCGCACGAGCACGCGGCGCGGGCGGTCGACCATCGCCTCCCGGATGGCGCGGCGGTCGCCGGCGGCGGCCAGCCGGCCGTTTACGAGCACCACGATGCGATCGGCGAGACGTTCGACCTCGTGCAGCACGTGCGAGCTGACCAGCACGGTGCGCCCCTGCTGGCCGAGGATGCGGAACAGCTCGATCAGCGCCGCCCGCTGGACGGGATCAGCCCCGTTGAGCGGCTCGTCGAGGATCAGCACCGCCGGCCCGGTGACCAGCGCCGCCGCCACCTTGGCCCGCTGGCGCATGCCCTTGCTGAACCCGGCCAGCACGCGGTCGGCCACATCGGTCAGGCCGACGGCGGCAATCGCCTGGTCGGGCGCGGCCCGGTCGGCGACCCCGAACAGATCGGCGCGGTACCGCACCAACTGGCGGGCCGTGAGCGCGCCCGGCACGGCCTCGTCTTCCGGGACGAGGGCGAGCACCTTCCGGATCGCCGTGTCGCGACGCGGGTCACCGCCGGCGACGAACACCCGGCCGCGGCTCGGCGGCAACAGCCCGCTCAGCAGGCGCATGAGCGTCGTCTTGCCTGCCCCGTTCGGGCCCAACAGGCCGGTGACGCCGGGGCCGAACGAGCACGACAGATCCGACAGGGCCACCTTCTGGCCGAACCACGCCGACACGTCGCGCACCTCGATCGTCGGCGCGGCGGCGAAGGCCGCTCGCGCTCCCGCGCCCCCGCCGGCCGCCACGCTCACGTCTCCACCCACCGGTAGCGCCACAGCAGGACGGTCAGCGACACCCCGACGACGGCGACGTAGGCGGCCAGGGCCAGCGCCCCGCCCCCTGACAGTTCCGCCAGGCGGAAGTCGTCGTCGATATGCCCGAGGAACACCAGGTCGCGCGCGTACAGGGGCAGGCGGAGGAAGTTGAACACGGTGACGGCCGGGCTGACGTCGTCGGCCAGCTCCAGCACGCGGCTCACCGACGACGTGACCCAGACGATGCCGAGGATCGACGCGGCCGCCACGATGCGCCGGCTCGTGAGCGACGAGACGGCGAGGGCCAGAGCGGCGTAGTAGATCGACAGGAGCAGCACGGCCACCGGCACCTGCCACAGCACGGCCAGGTGGTCGGTGAAGTACCCGAGCGCCCCGTCGCGGCTCACGAGCATCTGGCCGGTGAAGAGCAGCATCTGCGGCAGCAGCGAGAAGGCGACGAGCAGGGTGGTGATCGCCGCCAGCTTCGCCAGCGCGTAGTCGCGGCCCTTGAGCGGCCGCGAGAAGATCAGCGGCAGCACCCGCTGGCGTCGGTCGGGGCACAGCACGTCGGGGGCGACCAGCGCCACGAACAGCAACAGGGCGCTCGAAACGCCGACGTAGGTGCGGTAGGTGATGATCTCGATGGGGTCGGTGACCGTGTCGCGCGTGACGTAGGCGAGGCCGACGTTGACCGCGGCGGGCAGCGTCACGATGCCGAGCAGGAGCCACGGCATGAGCTTGTGCCACCACGTCCGCCGGAACCCCAACGCCCGCCGGAGCGTCGACCGGTACAACGCCGCCACGGCGGCAAGCCGACCACCTCGTGGCCCCTCGTACGGCCGGTACCCGCGGTCGTACACCTCGCCGACCCGGGCCGCCACTACGTGGCCGCCCGGGTTCGGCACCCACGGCGTTCGGGCACGCAGCCGGTGCGCACCACGGGGACCGTCACGTGGCCGCCTTCCGTCGGAAGACCTCGTCGAGCGTCGAGACCCCGGTGGACAGGCGGTGCAGCGGAAGACCCAAGTCGGCGACGACGTCGCGGATGACGTCGAGGTCGTCCTCCCGGCCCATGGCGACCTCGACCTCGGCCCCGACCACCCGGGCGCGCAGCGACCGGCGGGCCAGGGCGACGACCAGGGCGGCGGCGCGGTCGTCGACTTCCACGGTCACGACACCCGTGCGCTCGAGCAACTCCTCGGTGGGCCCGGCGACGACCAGCCGCCCGGCGTCAAGCATGACGACGTGCTCGCACACCTGCTGCACGTCGT
This sequence comes from Acidimicrobiales bacterium, assembly GCA_050744985.1. Taxonomy (GTDB): domain Bacteria; phylum Actinomycetota; class Acidimicrobiia; order Acidimicrobiales; family AC-14; genus JBOGIC01. Next base: position 5,927 of record JBOGIC010000013.1, on the reverse strand, counting down.
CGAGGAGGTGCGTGGCGACCAGCACGGAGATGCCGAAGCCGCCGAGCCGGGCCACCAGGGCCAGCATGCTCTCGCGCCCCAGCGGGTCGAGCCCGGCCGTCGGCTCGTCGAGCAGCACAAGCTCGGGGTCGGCGACGAGCGCCTGGGCGAGCTTGGCGCGCTGGCGCATGCCTGTCGAATAGCCCTCGATGGGACGGAACCGGGACTCGTCCAGACCGACGAGGTCGAGCACCTCCGACGCCCGCTGCCGCGCCGCCGACCGGGGCAGTCCGGCCAGCTCGCCGAACGTCACGACGACGTCGGTCGCGCTCTGGTCGGTCGGCAGGCAGTCGTGCTCGGGCATGTAGCCCATGCGGGCCCGGGCGGCGAGGGGGTCCTTCGCCACCTCCACCCCGCCCACCTCGACGCGGCCCGCGGTCGGTCGGGCGAGGCCCAGCAGCAGGCGGAACAGCGTCGTCTTGCCGGCCCCGTTGGCGCCGACCAGCCCGATGCGGCCGGGCGGGACGTCCACGGTCAGGCCGTCGACCGCCGTGACGTCGCCGTACCGCTTCGTGAGGCCGACAGCACGCAGGAGGGGTGCGGCCATCTCCCGCCACCGTACGCCACCCCCATCCCGTTTGGTCCGCGATAGAGGGGTCTCACAGCCCCAATGGCGCGGAGTAAACGGCGGGGTTAGGAGCCCGCCACCTCCAACCGCACCTCGGCGCGGCGCACCGCCGCGGCCGCCTCCTCGGCCTCGTCGTCGCCGCCCCCCGACTTGGCGCGGCCTTCGGCGTCCTGCTTGGCCCGGCGGGCGCGCTCGCTGTCGATCTGGTCGGATAATTCGGCCACGTGGGACAGCAGGATGACCGTGTCCTCCTTCACGTGGACGAACCCGCCGTGCACGGCCGCGTTCTGCCAGCCGCCGTCCGAGGTCTTGATCCGCGCCGACGCGATCTCGAGCGCACCGAGGAACGGGGCGTGGCCGGTCAGGAACGCGACCTCGCCGCCGTCGATCGTGCGGCAGATCACCATGTCCGCCTCGCCCGAGTAGAGGATGCGTTCGGGCGACACCAGCTCGACCTGGAGGGTCATGCCTACGACCCGCCCTCCTCGCGCTCCTCCTTGGAGAGGGTCTTGGCCTTCTCGCGGACCGAGTCGACCCCGCCCACGTTGAAGAACGCCTGCTCCGGCAGGTCGTCGAGGTCGCCGTTGACCAACTGCTCGAACGACTCCACCGTCTCGTCGATCGAGACGAACACGCCGGACACGCCGGTGAAGGTCTCGGCCACGAAGAACGGCTGCGAGAGGAACTTCTCGATCTTGCGGGCCCGCTGCACGATCTGCTTGTCGTCCTCCGACAGCTCGTCGACGCCGAGGATGGCGATGATGTCCTGCAGCTCCTTGTACCGCTGCAGGGTCTCCTGCACGCGCCGAGCCACCTTGTAGTGCCGGTCCCCCACGACCTCGGGCGCCAGGATCCGCGAGGTCGACGCCAGCGGGTCGACGGCCGGGTAGATGCCCCGGGAGGCGATGTCACGGGACAGCTCGGTGGTGGCGTCGAGGTGGGTGAAGGTCGTGAACGGCGCCGGGTCGGTGTAGTCGTCGGCGGGCACGTAGACGGCCTGCAGCGACGTGATCGAGCGGCCCTTGGTCGACGTGATCCGCTCTTGCAGCTCGCCCATCTCGTCCGCCAGCGTCGGCTGGTACCCCACCGCCGAGGGCATGCGGCCCAGCAGCGTCGACACCTCCGAGCCCGCCTGCACGAAGCGGAAGATGTTGTCGACGAACAGCAGCACGTCCTGGCCTTCCTGGTCACGGAAGTACTCCGCCATCGTCAGGGCGGACAGCGCCACGCGCAGGCGCACGCCCGGCGGCTCGTCCATCTGGCCGTACACCAGCGCGGCCTTCTCGATGACGCCCGACTCCTGCATCTCGAGCCAGAGGTCGTTGCCCTCACGGGTGCGCTCGCCGACCCCCGCGAACACCGACACGCCACCGTGCTGCTCGGCGACCCGGCGGATCATCTCCTGGATGATGACCGTCTTGCCCACGCCCGCCCCGCCGAACAGGCCGATCTTGCCACCCTTGACGTACGGGGCCAGGAGGTCGATGACCTTGATGCCGGTCTCGAACATCTCCGACCGGGGCTCGAGGTCGGGGAAGGCGGGCGGCGGCCGGTGGATGTCCCAGCGGTCCTTGATGCCCTCGGTCACCTGGTCGCCGTCGAGGGTCTCGCCGATCACGTTGAAGACGTGACCGAGGACCCCGGGCCCAACGGGAACGGAGATGGGCGTGCCGGGGTTGCGCACCGGCGTGCCGCGCCGCAGCCCGTCGGTCGGCTTCATGCAGATGGCCCGCACGCGGCTGTTACCGATGTGCTGGGCGACCTCGGCCGTGATCTCATCCTGGGTACCCTCGAGCTCGACGGTCACCTGGAGGGCGGTGTTGATCTCCGGCATGGCGTCGGGCGGGAACTCGACGTCGATGACCGGCCCGGCGATGGCGACGATGCGCCCGTCCTTCCGCTGGCGCTCGCCGGTGCCGTTGGGCCCGCCCGCCTCGGCCAGGGGCGTCGGTTCGGTGGTCGTGCTCATCTGCCTGCTCCCATGCGGTGGTCGAGTCGGTCTCTGAGGATGTCGCGGCTGAGGACGGTGTCGGGCAGGTAGTCCTTCTCGGATCCCATGCCCGCCTGCCGCAGGGCCTCGGCGCCGCCGACGATCTCCATGATCTCGGTGGTGATGGACGCCTGGCGCAGCTTGTTCGCCGTGACCTGGAGCTTCTTGATCAGCTCCTCGGCGTTGTCGGTGGCCGCTTTCATGGCCCGCTGGCGCGCTGCCTGCTCGCTCGCCGCGGCCTGCAGCAACGCGTCGAAGATGCGCGCCTCCACATACCGGGGAAGCAGCTCGGCGAGGATCGCCTCCGGCTCGGGCTCGATCTCGTAGAGCGCCTGGGGCTGGTTGTGCTCCTTGTCGCCCTCGATCGCCTCGCGCTCGAGCGGCAGCAGGCGCGTGATCGTCACCCGCTGCACGCCGAGGGACAGGAAGCGGGTGTAAACGAGCTCGACCCGGTCGATCTCGCCCTCCTCGTACCGCGACACGACGGCCGCGGCCAAGCGGCGGGCGTCCTCGTAGGACGGCACCTCGGCGTACCCGGTGAAGGCGTCGGCCAGGTTGTAGCCGCGGTAGCGGAAGTAGCTCTCGGCCTTGCGCCCGGAGGTGACCAGGACCGTGCCCTTGCCCTCCCGCTCGACGCCCTTCATGTGCCGTTCGGCCGTCCGCAGGACCGTGGCGTTGTACGCCCCCGCCAGGCCGCGGTCGGCAGCGACGACCACGTAGCCCACATTGGACACCGGGTCGCGCTCCTCGAGCAGGGGGTGGCTCATGCCGGCGGCACCGGACGCCGCCAGCGTGCGCATCACCTCGGTGATCTGCTCGCTGTAGGGCCGGGCGGCCGCGACGCGCTGCTGGGCCTTGACGATACGGCTGGCGGCGATGAGCTCCATCGCCCGCGTGATCTTCTTCGTCGAGTTGACGCTGCGGATGCGGCGACGGAGAGCGCGTTCCTGGCCGCTAGCCACTGAGGGCCCGCCAACGAACAAGTAAGGCAAGAGGAGGCGTCAGTTCGCCTCCGGAATGCTCGGCTCTAGAAGCACCACCAGGGCTTTCGGACGCCGCCACGCGAACTGACGCCTCCTCTTCCGCGCGGGTTGTTCGTTGGCGGTCCCTGACCCTCCTGCGCACTGCCACCCGTTCGGTCACCTTGCCCGACTTTGTGAATACACGCGCAATCTAGGCGGTCGGCCCTCGGGGCCGCAACTGAGCCCCGAGCATAGGGTGACGGCGGTCACGTCAGGCAATCGCCGACGGTCGCCGTTCGCCGTGCATTTCTCTCGCCGACACACAAACGCGGGGCAGAGCGGTTCAAATCGCGCAAGAGTGTCTGGTACGACGTACGAGGTGCGATGAGTTCTGGGCCGGCGGTTCGTCGGACCATTCGGAAACTGTGCGTAGGGCGAGAGGAGTAGGGACGTGAGGCGTCTGGCTCAGGTGTGTTACCGGCGACGCGGTCGGGTGCTGATTGCGTGGATCCTCGGCATCTTCGTGCTCGGGGGGGTGTCGGGCGCGCTCGGGAGCAACTTCCGGTCCGACTTCACGCTCCCGGACGTGGAGAGCAAGCGAGGGATCGACGTCCTCGAGACGAGCTTCGGCGGCCAGGGGGCCGGGGCGACCGGCAACATCGTGTTCGAGGCCGACCGGGGCGTGAACGACCCACAGGTCCGCCAAGCCATGGAGCGGCTCTTCAACGAGGTGCAGGGAATCGAGGGGGTCTCCAAGCTCACCAGCCCGTACTCGCCCGAGGGCGAGAGCCAGGTCTCCGAGGACGGCAAGATCGCCTACGCCGAGTTCGAGGCGCCGTCCGACGCCGACTTCAACGAGACGGCGGCGATCGGCCAGGACATCCGGGACCTCTTCCCCCAGCAGCCCGGCCTGCGCATCGAGCTGGGGGGCGGCGCCTTCGCCGACTTCGAGGTGCCGTCGTCGGAGGCGCTCGGCCTCGGGTTCGCCATCATCATCCTGATCCTCGCCTTCGGGTCGGTGCTGGCGATGGGCCTGCCGGTCGGCGTCGCCCTGGCCGGGATCACGACCGGATCGATCCTCGGCGCGATCCTGTCCAACCTCGTGGCCATGCCCGACTTCGCGTCGACCATCGGCGTGATGATCGGTCTCGGCGTCGGCATCGACTACGCCCTGTTCATCGTCACCCGGTACCGGGAGAACCTGCACAAGGGCCACAGCGTCGAGGCGTCGACGCTGATCGCCATGGAGACGGCCGGCCGGGCGGTGCTCTTCGCCGGCACGACCGTCGTCATCTCCCTGATGGGCATGCTGATCATGCAGCTCAGCTTCATCTCGGGGCTGGCCATCGGTGCCGCGACCGTCGTGGCCATGACCATGGTGGCGTCGCTCACCCTGCTCCCGGCCCTGCTCGGCTTCGCCGGCGAGCGCATCGAGATCACCCGCCGGCGCGGACTGATCGCCGCCGGCCTGATCGCCATCACGCTGATCGGGGTCGGGCTCGGCATCGGCGCCCTGCTCGTGGCCCTGCCAGTGGCGATCGTCGTGATCCTGGCCAGCTTCGCGGTGGCGCCGCTACGCAAGCAGGTGCTCAACAAGCCCCCGAAGCCGCTGCGGGAGACCCTCGCGTACCGGTGGAGCCGCGTCATCCAGCACCACCCGTGGGCCACGCTGGCGGCCGGCCTGGCCGTCATCATCGTGCTGGCCCTGCCGGTCCTCGGGCTGCGCCTCGGGTTCTCCGACGAGGGGAACTACCCGGAGGGCACCACGACCCGCCAGGCCTACGACCTGCTGGCCCAGGGCTTCGGGCCCGGCTTCAACGGTCCGCTGATCGTGGCCGCCGAGGTGCCCGCCGGCACGGCCAAGCCCCGCCTCGACGCCATCACCGACGCCATCGCCAAGGACCCGGACGTGGCCTTCGCCAGCCCGGCCATCCTCAACGACGAGGCCAACCCGACCGCCGCCCTGTGGCGGGTGGTGCCCAAGACCGCCCCGCAGGACGCCGAGACCACCAGCCTGGTCAACCGTCTGCGGGAGACCATCATCCCGCAGGCCACCGCCGGCACCGGCGTCACGGCGTACGTCGCCGGGCAGGTGGCCGTCGGGGTGGACTTCACGGAGTACCTGTCGGCCCGGCTGCCGTGGTTCTTCGCCGCCGTGCTCACGCTGTCGTTCCTGCTGCTCATGGTCGTGTTCCGGTCGGTGCTGGTGCCGCTCAAGGCGGTCGTGATGAACCTGCTCTCCCTGGGCGCGGCCTACGGCATCGTCGTGGCGGCGTTCCAGTGGGGCTGGGGCGGGGCGCTGCTGGGCATCGACGGCGCACCGATCGAGCCGTTCGTGCCGATGATGCTGTTCGCCATCGTGTTCGGC
>JBOGIC010000012.1:0-17710 GCA_050744985.1 Acidimicrobiales bacterium | reverse complement strand
CCCACATCCTCGACGGACGGGTGCCGCACGCCCTCCTGCTCGAAGTCTTCACCAACGAGGGGATCGGGACGATGGTCGGCCCATGAGCGACCACGGCGTTCAGGCCACGCAGGCCGGTCACGGCGTTCAGGCCACGCAGGCCGGCGACGGCGTTCAGGCCACGCAGGCCGGCGACGGCGTTCAGGCCACGCAGGCCGGCCACGGCGTTCAGGCCACGCAGGCCGGCGACGGCGTTCAGGCCACGCAGGCCGGCCACGCGACCGACGCCACCGTCGAGGTGGTGCCGGGTGTCCCGGCCGGGCTCGCCGCCGCCGCGGCCCTCGGTGCCCCCCTCGGTCACGACCACGTCACCATCAGCCTCTCCGACCTCCACACTCCGTGGACCGCCATCGAGGCCCGCCTGCGGGCCTCAGCCGAGGCGGACCTCGTCGTCGTGCTCTACAACCCGCGCTCGCAGCGCCGGACCTGGCAGCTCGATGCCGCCCGGACGATCCTGCTCGAACGGCGGGCACCGGACACGCCCGTCGGGGTGGTCACCGACGCCGGCCGCCGCGGGGAGTCCGTCATCCTCACTACGCTCGCCGGCTTGGACGTCTCGCGGGTGGGCATGACGACGTGCGTCGTGATCGGCTCCTCGACCACCACCGTGGTCGGGGGCCGCATGGTGACGCCCCGGGGGCTGCCGTCGTGACCGCGATAAGGGCCCGCCAACGAACAAGTAAGGCAAGAGGAGGCGTCAGTTCGCCTCCGGAATACTCGGCGCTAGAAGCACCACCAGCGCTTGCGGACGCCGCCACGCGAACTGACGCCTCCTCTTCCGCGCGGGTTGTTCGTTGGCGGTCCCTAACCATCGACGCCCGCTGCACCGGCTGCGGAGCCTGCCTCGTCACGTGCCCGAGCCGGGCCCTGGTGGCGGCGCCGGGCCGGCCCCGGCTCGTCGACCACCTCTGTACCGGGTGCCTCGAGTGCCTGGAGATCTGTCCCGCCGGAGCGATCGGCCGCGCGTCGCCATGACCATCCACCCCATCGAAGCCGAGAGCTACCGCATCCTGGCCGAGCGCGTCGACCTGTCGGCGTTCGGTCCGAAGTCGGCGGCCGTGGTGGCGAGGGTGATCCACGCCAGCGCCGACCTCGAGTACGCCACCACGATGGTGGTCGACGACGCCGCCGTCGAGGCGGGCCTCGCCGCCCTCCGCGCCGGAGCGCCGGTCCTGGCCGACGTGGAGATGGTGCGCAACGGCATCCGCGGCGCCGATGTCGTGTGCGGGCTCGGGGTGTCCGGCGGCGACACGCCCACCCGCAGCGCCGCCGGGATGCGCGCCGCCGCCCAAGCTCATCCCGACGGCGCCGTGGTCGTGGTCGGCTGTGCTCCGACCGCCCTCGACGAGGTGCTGCGCCTGCACGAGGCCGGCGCCCTTCGCCCCGCCCTCGTCGTCGGCCTCCCGGTCGGCTTCGTCGGGGCGGCGGATGCCAAGGCCCGCCTACGGGCCAGCGGCCTCCGCGCCATCTCCAACGTCGGCGACAAGGGCGGCAGCGCCGTCGCCGTCGCCGCCGTCAACGCCCTCGTCAGGATGGCCTCCGGTGGCTGAGGCCCGCTCGCTGCTGCTGATCGGCCACGGCAGCCGTTCCGAGGCCGGGGTGGCCGAGTGCCTCGACCTGGTCGGGGCGGTCGCCGGGCTCACCCCCGGCCTCGACGTCGGCCACGGGTTCATCGAGTTCGCCGAACCCGGTCTCGACACCGCCCTCGACCGGCTCGCCGGCACCGGCGTGGCCGAGGTCGTCGCCGTCCCGTTGGTCCTCCTGGGCGCCGGGCATCTCAAGGACGACGGCCCGGCCGCCCTCGCCCGCGCCCGGGCCCGGCACCCCCGGACGGGCTTCCACTACGCCCGTGACCTCGGCATCCATCCCCTCGTGCTGTCGGTCGCCGAGGAACGAGCCCGGGCGGCGATCGCCGACCTCGGGGCCCGGCCGAGTGAGACGGCGGTCGTGCTCGTCGGCCGCGGCTCCACCGATCCGGACGCCAACGGCGACCTCTGCAAGGTGGCCCGGCTCCTCTGGGACGGGCGGGGGTTCGGCGCCGTCGAGCCCGCCTTCGTCTCGCTGGCCGAGCCCGCCGTGCCCGCCGCCCTCGACCGCTCCCGGCGCCTGGGCTTCGAGCGCGTCGCCGTCGTGCCCTACTTCCTCTTCACCGGCGTCCTGGTCGACCGCATCGGCGCCCAGGTCGCCGCATGGGCCGGCCGCCACCCGGACGTGCAGGCGGCCGTGGGCCCCCATCTGGGCCCCGATCCGCGCCTGGCCCGCCTCGTGCTCGAGCGCTTCGAGGAGGCGGCGTACGGCGACGTCCGGATGAACTGCGACTGCTGCATCTACCGTCTGCCGCTGCCCGGCTACGAGCATCGGGTGTCGGCGCCCATCCCGACAAGCGTCTCGAGGAGGTGAGACACATGGAACAGCGACTCACACAGGTCCCGGTCTGGTCGTGGGTGGTCTTGGCGCTCGCCCTCACCACCGTCTATCTGGTCACCATCGAAAACGGCGCCGTCCTGCACGCGAGCGCGGACTGGCTGCACGAGTTCTTCCACGACGGCCGCCACTTCCTCGGCGTGCCTTGCCACTAGGAGACTGATGCGTCGCGAACTGACCCGAGGGGCACTGGCCGGTGCGGCCGGCGGGGCCGTGCTGGCGGTCGTCCTGCTGGCGGCCGGTGAAGGCCCGCTGCAGCGCGCCATCGACCGGGAAGGGGCCGGGGGCGGCGACGAGCTCGTCTCCCGTGCCGGTCAGCGGGTCGGCGGGGTTGTCGCCGCCCTGCTCGTCGGCATCGCCCTGGGCGTGGCGCTGGCCTTCGTGGCCGAGGTGAGGGCAGGCCGAGCCCGGCCCACCGACCCCGACCACGGCGTTGCGGCCACGCAGGCCTGGATGTCGAGCGTCCGACTCGCCGGCGTCGCCTTCCTGGTCGTGAACCTCGTCCCGCTGCTGAAGTACCCGCCCAACCCGCCCGGCGTCGGCGACGCCGACACCATCGGCACGCGCACCGGCGCCTTCCTCGCCCTCGTGGCCTGGTCGCTGCTCGTGGCGTGGGCGGCCGGACGGGGCTGGCGCTGGCTGCGGCGCCAGGACCTGCCGATCCCCCTGGCGGCGCCCGCCGTCACGGTCGCCGCGGCGATCCTCGTCGGGCTCGCCTACCTGGTCCTGCCGGCCGCCGACAGTCCCAACGCCATCCCCGCCGCCGATGTGTGGAGCTTCCGCATCGCCACCCTCGCCGGTTGGGCGGCCTACTGGGCGGTGGCCGGCACGGTGCTCGGCTGGCTGCGGCTACCCGCCGGCGTGCTCACCCGGGCCCGGTTCGGAGGTGCGCGCAGCCCGGCCTGAGCCCGAGAAATGGTGCGCCGTGCCCTCGTGGGGGTCGGGGCCGGCATGGGCGCACGGGTCCAGGTGGACGACGGCCCCGGCCAGCATCGGCATCTCGTGGAGCAGGGCGTGGTGGGCGCGCTCGCCGATCTCGTGGGCGGCGGCCACGTCGAGGTCGCGGTCGACGGTGATGCGCACCTCGGCGTGAAGGCGGTGGCCGACCCAGCGGATCCGCAGCTCGGTGACGGCCTGGACACCCGGAGCCCCGGCCACGATGCCCTCCGCCTGTCCGACCAGGTCGGGTGACACGGCGTCCATCAGCCGCTCGCCCACGCCCAGCGCGGCCTGGGCGAGCACCACGACGATCGCCACCGAGATCAGCAGGCCGGCGAGGGCGTCGGCCTGGTCCCATCCGAGCGCCACGCCGATCGCCCCCAGCAGCACCGCGACCGAGGTGAGGGCGTCGGCCCGGGCGTGCAAGCCGTCGGCCACCAACGCCGCCGACCCGATCTTGCGGCCCACCCGGATGCGGTAGATGGCGACGAGCTCGTTCCCGACGATGCCGATCACCGCCGCCGCCATGACCAGACCGATGTGGTCGACCCCGTGAGGATGGCGCAGGCGGTCGACCGCCTCCCACGCCGCCAGCGCACCGGAGGCGGCGATGATCACGACCACCACCAGCCCGGCGATGTCCTCGGCCCGCCCGTAGCCGTAGGTGAACCGGCGGGTCGGCGGGCGCCGGCCCAGATTGAACGCGAGCCACAGGGGCAGCGCCGTCAGCGCATCGGCGAAGTTGTGGAGGCTGTCGCTGAGCAGGGCGACCGAGCCGCTGACCCAGGCCACGCCCAGCTGCAGGGCGGCGGTGGCCCCGAGGCCGAGCAACGAGAGCTTGAGGGCCCGCACGCCCTCGCGGTTCGACTCCATGGCCTGGTCGACGGCGGCGTGGGCGTGGCTGTGCCCCGGCTGGCCGTGATCGTGACCGCGGTGGTCGTGGTCGTCGTCGCTCGTCCGGACATTCTCGCAGGGGCCGTACGATCGTCCGGATGGATACCTGCAAGGCCGTGCTGTTCGACTTCTACGGGACACTCGCCCGCGCCGTCTCCTGGGGACCGCGGGTCGAGGACGTCCTGGCCCGCCGCGGCCTGGCCATCGACCCCGACGCCCGGGCGCGCTGGGACGCCGAGGGCGGCGACGGCGTCGACCATCTCGAGCACTCTGTGAGCCGGGAGCGCTACGTCGCCTGGGAGTGGACGCGCCTGTGCCGGCTCATCGAGGGCTGCGGCGCTCCGGTGGCCGACGTGACCGACGTCGCCGCCGACGTGTACCGGGCCATGAAGACCTTCACGCTCGCCGCCTACGAAGAGGTCCCGGGCGTGCTCGCCCGGTTGCGGCAGGAGGGCGTCACCGTCGCGGTCTGCTCGAACTGGGACTGGGACCTCGACCGGGCGCTCGAGGGTTCAGGCCTGGCCGACCTGGTCGATGTCGCCGTCACGTCGGCCCAGGCCGGCGCGCGCAAGCCGCATCCGCACATCTACCGGGTCACGCTCGAGCGATGCGGGGTCGCCCCGGCCGACGCCGTGTTCGTCGGCGACACCTGGTACCCCGATGTCGAAGGCCCGCTGGCGGCCGGGCTGCGGCCCATCCACGTCTGGCGCCCCGAAGACGGCCGCCCGCCGCCGCCCGCCGCCGACGGCGTGCCCCGCGTGGCCGACCTGCGCGGCGTCCTTTCGTACTTGTAAGCCTCAACCCCAAAACGGTGGCTGAGGCTTACACGTTCAGCCGGTGAGGAACGTCAGGCGCACCTTCCGGTGAGGGTTGTCGTCGTTGGGGTCGACGAGCACGACGCTCTGCCACGTGCCGAGCTGGAGCCGCCCGCCCTGCACGGGCAGCACCAGCGACGGGCTGACGAACACCGGCAGGAGGTGGTCGGCGCCATGGCCCCGCGAGCCGTGACGGTGGCGGTAGCGGTCGTCCCGGGGTAGCAGCTGCTCGAGCGCAGCCGCGAGGTCGGCCTCCGAGCCCGATCCGGTCTCCATGAGGGCGAGCCCGGCCGTGGCGTGCGGCGCGAAGACGTGGCACAGGCCGTCCCCCTGGTCGCGGCAGAAGCCGGCGACGCGATCGGTCAGGTCGACGACCCGCGACCCCGACGTGTCGAGGTCGAGCAGCTCAGTCCGCAGTGCTAGTCGTCCCCGTTGGACGCTGGCCGCGACCAGGGCGACCGGTCGTCCGACGACCCGTTCGGCGGGGTCTCGAACGAGATCGGCTCACTGACGCTGGCCGGAACGTACTCGGGCTCGACGGCCGGCAGAGGAACGTCGATGACGCCGTGGCTCTTGTGGGCCACCAGCGCCAGCTCGTGGTACGCCTCGGCCGCCGAGCGGAAGTCGGGCGTGTGGTACCAGCGGCCGTCGATCAGCGGCCCCCGGCGGCCTTCGATGATGGCCTCGATGTCGTCGCCCGTGACCGTCTTGTGCGTCTCCAGGGCGTGCGCCACGGCCAGCACCTCGGCCCGGTTCTCCCGCAGCAGTTGCTCGGTGCGGATCAGCAGCTCCTCCAAGCGCTCCTCGATCCGCTGGCCCAACCCACCCAGCACCTTCTCGTCGACGATGTCGCCGGGCTTGGACTTGTCGCCGCCCTTGCCGGGGCCGCCGCCGATGCCGACCTTGTGGGTGACGCCGTGCACGGCGACCGTCGAGCCCATACCGAGGTAGCCCTCCATGAGGGTGGCAATCTCGGTGGAGTTGGTGAGGTCGCCGGACACGCCGGCCGAGTTGTCACCGTCGAAGAACAGCCGTTCACCGGCCAGGGAGGCGAGGAAGGTCATGATGTCGGCGTCGTACTCGCTGCGCCAGTTCACGAACCGGTCCTCCGGCGGGATGCCGCTGACGAAGCCGCCGACGGCCCCGCGGCGCTCGATTGTGGCGATGTCGATCTGCAGGTGCCGCCGCACCCGGTAGGCCACGACGGCGTGGCACGCCTCGTGGACGGCCACGGCGTGGCGCTCACGCACGATGTAGTCGCCGTCCTGGGGCGGGCCCAGGGTCTTCATGTGCTTGGCCTGGATGATGTCCTTCCACGTGATCGTGTCGCGGCCGTCGCGTATGGCGACGATCAGGGCCTCGTTCACGAGGTCCTTGATCGTGGCGCCGGTGGCGTAGGGCGTGATCGTGGCCAGCTTCTCGATTTCGGCCGGCGTGAGGACGTTCTTCACCTTGTCGAGGTACCCCTGGTAGGTACGCATGCGCCCTTCCTTGGAGGGGTAGCCGACCTTGTAGATGCGGTCGATACGGCCGGGCCGCAGCAGCGCCTCGTCGAGGGCCTCGGGCATGTTTGTGGCCATCATCACGAGGATGCGGTACTTGGGCGGCGGCTTGGGCCGCATCCCGAGCGTGCGGCGCACCACCCGGTTCATGAACCCGCGGGGCTTCTTCAGGCCGGACAGCTCGGCGAGCAGCGCCTGCAGGGTGCCCATGCCCCCGCCGCCCATGCCCGCCCCCATGACGAAGCGGGCCATGCGGCCGCGGGCCGGCTCGTCGGTGCCGCTGCTGAGCGCGCTGCGGGACAGGAAGTCGAGCGTCGTCTCCGACGCGTAGGTGAGGCCGTTACAGGTGGCGGTGGCCGCCCACGGGCTGCCCGGCCGGGTCGCCCCCAGAGCCCCCTGCTGGCTCACCTGCCCGCGGCTGCCCAGGGAGTCGGCCTCGTCGAAGAACACGATCACCCCGCCGTACCGCACGGCGAGCTTGCGGAGCTTGCGGAACAGCGACTTCACCTTGAGGATGCCGACACCCATGAACATGTTGGTGAAGGCGCCCGGGTCCACGAACATGTAGGGCTTGCCCGTCTCGCCCGCCACCGCCTCGGCCATGAGCGTCTTGCCCGTTCCCGGCGGCCCCCACAGCAGGATGCCGCCCGGCACGTAGCCCCCCTTGTCCTCGACGGACTCGGGGTTCTCGAGGAACAGCATGTTCTCCTTGACCCGCTCGACGACGTTGTCCTGGCCCCAGACGTCGCTGAACCGGGTCTTGATGTCGTCGGGGTAGTAGATCTCCATCCCGCCCTTGGAGAGGAACCAGAAGATCGCGACGAACTGTCCGACGGCGATCAGCATGATGAAGACGACCTGGATGATCATCGGCATCGCCGACCAGATCGTGCTCGGCAGTTCGAGCAGGGCTCCGATGGCGGACTGGTCCGTGGCGGCACCGAGGACCACGCCCAGCAAGGCGATCATCACCACGTAGCTCAGGGCGCGGCCCATGCGGTAGCGGTTCCAGTCGTTCATCCGACCGGTGCGCTTCTCGTAGCCGCCGAAGACCTTCTTGGTCCAGAACTGGTTGTAGCCCGCCGAATGCTCGCTGATGAAGTAGTGGATCTGGCGGGCCAGCTCAAGCCCGATGAGGGCGAGGATCCACCACTTGCTGTTGACGGTGTCGCGGAGCGCGTCTTGGAACGGGATGATCGGGTTGTCGATCATCGTGGCCCACAGCATCACGCCGAACACGGCCACCAGCAGGACAAGGAACTTCGTCCGGTCCCATGGTGAGAGCGGCTTGCGGGTCAACCGGTCGTCATCGCGTGGCCGCCCCTTGTACTCGGGCGGCGGCGTCGGGCCGGTGTCGTGGTCGGGCCATGCCAACCCGGGATTGCCGTTGGATGTCATGTCACCGCTCCTTCACCGTCCAGGAGTCCGCGATCTCCGAGATGGTGCGCTTGTTCTGGTCGTAGCAAGCCGACTCGCAGCCAATGATAAAGAAGTAGACGAGCTGGGTCTTCGAATCCACGAGGCCGGTCTGGTCGACGGTGAACGAACCGTCCGACGTCGTCACACGGTAGACCAGCCGGGTGCCGGCGAGACCATCCGAGGTGGTGACGTCCTTGGGCTCGGCCAGCAGCTCTACTTCGCCGACGTTCTGCGAGACGATCTGGTCGATCGGCACGACCTCGTTGCGTAGGGCCAACCGGGAGAACTCGTCGCGCTCCTCGTCCCCCAGCTCGCGCACCCGCGCCAGCCCGAACGGCTCGGTCGCGGTCTGCAGATCGTGCTCCAGGGACGGCTTCGGGTCGCCGTCGAAGGCGATCATGAACCGCAGGGTCTGCGTCTGCCGGCTGCTCAGCCGGTTCCCGCTCGCCTCGACGATCTGGTCCTTGTCGTAGGTCTTCCAGTCCTTGGGGAGCTTGAAGTAGGAGTTGGTGCTCGAGCTCTTGACGTACTGGTAGTCGGATCCGCTGCAGGCGCCGAGCACCGCGGCAGCGGTCGCGACCGCGAGCCCCACGAATACCGCGCGCGCGCCTCTCGTCGCTGTCGCCACGGCACCATTGTCTCTCGTTTCGCACGGCTGTACGAGCAGGTGCCTCAGATTGCCGGTGGACGCGCCGCTCGCCGGGCCCGAGGGCCCGGCGAGCTGGCAACTCTGCGGTGTGATGGTGCGAATGCGGTCGCCGGTCGGGGTCAGGACCCCGGCTTGTGCAGGCGGCGGCGGATGGCCACGGCGCCGAGCAGGAACAGCCCGCCCAGCACGAGCAGCCGGGCGTCGCCACCGGTGGCGGCCAGGCCGCCGGCGCGGTTCACGTCCGGCCCGATCAGGGTCACGAGGCCGCTGAGGCTCGTGTCCGAGATCGTGCCGATGCCCTGGCCGACGATGTCGGCGCCGCTGCCGGTGCCCGTGCAGTTGCCGAGGGTGGCGTCCACCGCCGCAGTGTCCTTGATGACCCCGGCCGCGGAGTTCCCGGCGATGTGACCGGTGATGGTCAACTCAATTGGTGGGTCCCCTATGTGATAGTCCCCGATGTCATCCCAAATGACGGTGTTCCCGTCGATGACGCCGCCGTTGGACGCACCGGTGAGCGTGAACGACGGGTTGCCGCTCTCGACCTCGGACACGTCGACGACCGAGATCCCGATCAGGTCGCAACCGAACAGCTCGGCGAACAGGGCCGAGTCGGACGGGATGCGGATGAGGATGGTGAAGTCCTCACCGGCCGTGACCGGGTCGGGGAAGCCTTCCTTCTCCACGGGGATCTCGCAGGTGAACCCGCCCTCGGGCACCGCCACGGCGCCTTCGATGTGGCCCACCCGGAGGTCAACGGCCGCCGTGAGGCCCAGCAGACCCTGGAGGAGCTGCAGCAGTACCACGTCGACGGAGGCGGCGGCCACCGTGCCGTTGGCGGCGGCGGTGACCGGCGTGCCCGCGGCGCCCCCGATGGCGTGGGGCGGGGCGCCGACGCTGAGGTTGGCGACCAGCGGGACGTTGAGGTTGAGGCCAGTCGGCCCGACGATCGAGTTGAGCGCGATCGGCGTGGGCGGCACAACCACGCCGAGCGCCCGGATCGTGATGACGTTGGTGCCGGGCCAGACGATGCTGGCGCCGCCGGGCTTGCCGGTGGCGATCGCCTTGAAGACGAGCGGGCCGGCGATCTCGATGTTGAGTAGCGCCTGGCCGAGTACAGGCGGGCCGACGTTGATGGGCGCGACGATCATCCGGGTCTCACTCACGAGGCCGAACGTGCCGTCGCCGTTGGGGATGGCGTAGGTGACGCTGCGCGACTCCGTGACGTTCTGGCCTTGGGAGGTGCTCGATATCAGCGGCGAGCCCGTGCCGGCGCCGAGGACCTGGACGTCTTCGGCTTCACCTTCGCCGTAGCTGAAGGCCCGGCCGACGGGGCAGAAGTCGTCGTTCCACAGCGCCGCCGCCTGGCCACGCGTCGTCGTCGCCGAGATCGTCGGGGCGAGGTTGATCGGGATCGACTTGTCCTGCGACGAAGGGGGCGGGGCGATCGCCTGGGCCAGCCCGGCCAGGTTGATCGCGTTGGCGTCCGCCTGCGACGGGATCGGGGTGCCCACGCCCACCTGGGCGCCGGCGCCGCGCCCGTAGGCGTTCTTGTCCGCGTTGGCCGGCGAGACGTTCTGCCCCAACTCGTCGGCGATCGCCGTCAGGCCCGTGGAGTTCACGGCCGCGCCGGCGTGGGCGACGTTCGTCGCCGCCAGCGTGCTCGTCGCCGTCTGTACTGCGTTGAGCCCGAGTACGGTGCCCGTGCCGTACCCGCTGAAGGGCGTGTCACTCAGCGCGGCGTTCGCGGCCGGCGAGCCCGCGATGCCGACGACAGCCCCCAGCGTCGCCAGCACCGTGAGGAGTGCCGCTAGTCGTTTCCTCACCCACTGCTCCTTTGCTCTTGACCCCGTAGCGGAACCCCCGTGCGTGAGGCTCCGTCATGCGATCGCCCTGCCGATCCGGGCAGCGCGAAGTTATCCACCGGCGCCGTGAAGACGACCGTGGGTACTCCGCTCCCGCTGCCTTGCCCGCTCGGCAACTTCTTCACACGCTTCCCTCTGACCCCGCCGCCAGCTGAAGTTTGCGAACGCTAGCATCTCGGTTTGGTCGTGGGCACTATCGCGAGCAGATTGTCCCAAGCCCACAAAGCCGACCCTACCTGACCGGTGCCGTGAAGTCACGTGTCCTACCTGCTGCTTCGGCCGCGAACCGGCCCCCTGGGCGTTCGGGCCACGCCGGCTCATCGGTGACACGGTGACTGCGCCGAACGGCCTGCGAGTGGCCCTCACCGGGCACGCCGGGATCCATGCGGGTGACGGTGAGCCGCTGGTCGAGGCGAGCGGCGTCGGCCGGCTGGGCCGTCTCGCCTTCGCCTACCTCGTGACGGGGCGCGACCGGCCCGTCCCCCGGGAGGAGCTGGCGGACGTCTTGTGGGGCGACGACCTACCCCGCACGTGGGAGACGTCGCTGCGGGTCGTCGTCTCGCGGTTGCGGAGCTGGCTGTCGTCGGCCGGTCTCGACCGCTCCGGGTCGTTGACGTCCGGGTTCGGCTGCTACCAGCTCCACCTGCCCGAGGGCACGAGGGTCGACGTCGAGGAGGCAGTCACCGCCTTGGCCCGGGCGCGCGCCTCCCTCGGCGCCGGAGACTCCGCCGAGGCCTACGCCCTGGCAGGCGCGGCCGGCGACGCCGCCGCCCAGGAGTTCCTCCCGGGGGCCTCGGGCGCATGGGTCGAACGTCGGCAGGCGGAATGGCGGGAGCTCCGGGTCGGGGCGCTCGAGACGCAGGCGGAGGCGGCCCTCGCGTCCGGCGACCCGCGTGCCGCCGTCGTGGCGGCGGAGCACGCCGCCGACCTCGAACCGCTCCGGGAACCCGCCCACGTCCTGCTCATCCGGGCCCTCGCGCACGCCGGCAACCGGGCCGACGCCCTCCGCGCCTACGAACACCTGCGCCGGACACTCGCCGACGAGCTCGGCGTCCCCCCGTCCCCACAGACCGAGGCTACGTACCTCTCTCTCCTGCGCGACGAGCCCGAGGTGCCGGCCGCGGCGTTCAGGCCACGCAGGCCGGCCGCGGTGCTGCACATGACCGCCGCCATGATCGGCTGGGTGCTCGCCGAGCTCACGCTGGGCTTCGTCGTCTTCTGCGCCGACGCCGTCGGTGACGACAAGCGGCCGCCGGCGGCACGCCTGACGCGGGCGGCGCTGTGGATGGTGACGCTGCCTCGGTGGTTCACCCACCGCAACGTCGTCAAGCTCGCCCGGTTCGGCGCCGTGGTCTGGTTCCTCGTCACGACCGGCTGGCTGCTCACCCTGGAGTACGACCGGATGGGCATGCCGCTGTTCCTGCTGCTCGCCGAGGCGACGATGGCCTTCGTCGTCTACTGCGTCGACTCCCTCTCCTCCGATCTCGAGAACAAGCCGGGGCACCGGCTCCTGCGCAGCCTGTTCTGGGTGGGACCGGTCACGGCCTACCTCAGCGACGACGACGGGGTCCGCATGGTCACGGCCAGCGTGACCATCTGGGTGCTGCTCATCACCGGCTGGCTGCTCGGGCTGCTGGCCGACCGCGTCGCGAGCCCGCTGGGGGCGATGGGGTGAGCATCCGGGACATGTTCCACGAGCGCCGGCCGTTCCCCGGCCAGGACCCGTGGGTCGTCGCCCATGACGGCTCGTTGCTGCTCGTGCAGAGCGGCGGCGGGAACCGCCACCTGGTCGTGAAGCGCTTCCGCGACCTCGAGCACATCGATCGCAACGCCGAGACGGTCATCTGGACGCCCGACGGCCCGGCGCGGCATCTGCGCCATGTCTGGGCACCGGAGCTGCACCCGATCGAGGGGCGCTGGTACGTGTACTTCTCCGCCAGCGACGGGTCCTTCGGGGGCCATCGCACCCACGCCCTCGTGTCGGTGTCGGACGACCCGCTCGGGCCGTACCTCACGCTCGGCCCCGTCGCCGACCCGGCCCACGACGTGTGGGCCATCGACCTGACCGTGTTCACCGAGCGGGGCGAGCTCTACGCGCTGTGGTCGGGCTGGGAGGGGGCCGACGACGGTTTCCCGCAGAACCTCTACCTCGCGCGCATGGCCAACCCGTGGACGATCAGGGGCGAGCGGGTGTGCATCGCCCGGCCCGAGCACGGCTGGGAGATGAGCGTGGCCCCCGTCAACGAGGGCCCGGAGGTGATCCGCCATCCCGGAACGGGCCGTCTGTTCGTCATGTACTCCGCCGACGCGAGCTGGACCCAGGCCTACAAGATGGGGCTCATCGAGTGGACGGGGGGCGAGCTCACGGACCCGGCCGCCTGGTCGAAGTCGCACGGGCCGTTCTTCACCGGCGGCGGCCACGGCTGCGTCGTCGACACGCCCGCCGGCGCCCGCCTCGTGTACCACCGCAAGCTCACCGCCGACCCGGGCTGGGCCGACCGGGAGATCCGCTGGGTGCCGTTCGGCTGGGACGCGCAGGGCTATCCGGTGGTGCGGCCGGGCGATGCGGCGAGCGGCCGCGTCGAGCACCTGCCGGGCCTGGCGCCGGTCGGCCTCGACCAGGTCGCGTAGCCCTTCCGGGGTCAGACGGTCTCGTCGTCCTCGGCGGGCTCGTGGGCGTAGCGGTCACGGCAGGCGGCGCACCAGAGCTGGGGCGCCTCGGCGTCCGCGGCGTCGGCGGGCCACACCGGTGCCAGCTCGTCGTCGTCGACCTCACCGGCGCAGCTCTCGCACACCTCCACCGCAGTGAGGCTAGCCATCCGTCGGTAAGATCGGCGCGACCGCCGGCAGCCGCGAGCGTGGCGCTGGACGGGGGAGGCACACGATGGCGCAACACATGACCGTGCCCGCGGTGCGGGCCCGCAAGGGTGGTGTCCCGCTGGTGATGGTGACGGCCTACGACGCTCCGGGTGGACGCGTCGCCGACGAGGCCGGCGCCGACATCGTCCTCGTGGGCGACTCGGTGGGCATGGTGGTCCTGGGCTATGACGACACGCTGCACGTCACCCTCGCCGACATGGTCCATCACGTGGGTGCGGTGGCCCGGGCCCGACCGGCGGCGCTGCTCGTGGCCGACATGCCGTGGCTCACCTACCACGTGTCGCCCGAGGACACCGTCCGCAACGCCGCCGCCCTGGTACGCGCCGGCGCGCAGGCCGTCAAGCTCGAGGGCGGGGTGCGGCGCGTGGCGATGATCGAGGCGATCACCGCCGCCGAGATCCCGGTGATGGGCCATCTCGGCCTCACGCCGCAATCGCTGCACGTGATGGGCGGCTACCGGGTGCAGGGCCAGCAGGCCGACGCCGCCGCCCGCCTGCTCGACGACGCCGCCGCGCTCGTGGCCGCCGGCTGCTTCGCCATCGTGCTCGAGGGCATCCCGGCCGAGGTGGCGGGGCTGGTCACCGCGGCCGTGCCCGTGCCCACCATCGGCATCGGGGCCGGACCGTCGTGTGACGGCCAGGTGCTCGTGTTCCACGACGTCCTCGGGCTCGAAGACCGGGTGCTGCCCAAGTTCGTCCGCCGCTATGCAAACCTGAAGGCCGACGCGGTGGCCGCTGTGCGCGCCTTCGCCGACGACGTGCGCGCCCACCGCTTCCCGTCCGACACCGAGAGCTACCACCTGGGCGACGAGGCGGCCGCCGCCCTTGGCCTGCGTGGCCCGAACGCCCTCGGGGTATCACGAGCCGAAAGTCGACCCGCATGAGCGACCCCCGCGACCCGTCCCCGCCTCCGGCCCCGCCGGCCAACGCCCCGCGCCGGCTGCCCAGCCCGCGGGTGCTCAAGTACGCCGTGATCGGGTTGCTGGTGGCGGGGGCGGTGGCGTTCCTGCTGAAGGGGGCCAACGAGCCCGACGACCCGTCGTTCGCAAGCGGCAACCGCCGGCCGGTCGAGGGCTTCGGCGAGATCGCCTACCGCATCAACAAGACGGCCCAGCAGTCGCGCTGCGCGTTGCTGGCCCAGTCCGACCAGCAGCGGTCTCGCGGGCTGATGAACCGCAGCGACCTGTCGGGCTACGACGGGATGCTGTTCGTGTTCCCGGCCGACACGTCGTCGACGTTCTACATGAAGGACACCCCGTTGGCGCTGTCGATCGCGTGGTTCGACGAGGCCGGGCGGTTCGTGTCGTCGACCGACATGCAGCCGTGCCTCAACCGGCCCGACTGCCCGCTCTACGCCGCCACCGGCCCCTACCGCTACGCCCTGGAGGTGGCGCAGGGCGGCCTCCCCGCCCTCGGCATCGGCCCCGGCTCCCTCATCTCCGTCGGCGGCCCCTGCGCCTGACTCCACCCCACTCCCGTTTACTCCGCGCCATTGGGGCTGTGAGACCCCTCTATCGCGGATCAAGCGGCGGGGGCTGTGCGGGTGGGGCGGGTCAGATGCGGCCCAGCGCCTCGTCGACGTCGATGTCGCCGGCGGCCAGCGCCTCGAGGGCGTCGAGGCGGCCGGCGAGCGGGGCCCCCGGGCTCGCCAACCCCAGGCGACCCAGGAGCGAGTCGACCCGGGCGCGCGCCGTCGGGTAGCTCACGCCCAGGTGGCGCTCGACCTCCTTGAGGTTGCCCCGGGAGGCCAGGAACACCCGTAGCAGGGCCAGGTCGGCGGCGCCGAGCGCGCAGAACTCGCAGGCGGCGAACGACCCCGACAGCTCCGTGCCGCAGCGGCACGCCAGCCGGGTGACCGCCAGCTCGTCCCCACACACGGGACAGGTGCGCGGGGCGTGGCGGTGCTCGCTCATGACTCGGCCCGCACGGCGACGCTGCCCGTGGTGACCTCGATGTCGAGCACGCCGGCGCCGTCGCCGATCACCCGCTCGTGCTCCTCGAAGAACGGGCCCAGTGGGGGCCGCCGCGGCCGCCCGCCGGTACCGACCGGTCGCTCGAACGGCAGGCTCAGCCGCCCGGCGTTGGCAATGCCGCGCACGCGGACACTCGAGCCCTTCGCCAGCTGCAGCTTGACCGAGCCGGCGCTGCAGCGCACGCTCGACTCGCCCCGGTCGAGCACGCCGTTGCCCGAGAAGCTGCCGGCCGAGACGTCGACGTCGATGGGTGCGGCGAAGCCACTCACCTTCGCCGACCCGGCCGCCAGGTTCACGGCGATGGGCCCCTTCACGTCCCGCACGACCAGCGACGACGCCGTCACGTCGGCGGCCAGGGCCAGGTCGGCCGGCATGCGCACGACCAGCGGCGGCGCCGAGCGCCACATGCGATGCATCGGCTCGGCCCGGCGCTGCCAGTGGGGCACCGAGGCGATGAAGAAATCGCCGGTATCCGTGTCGTCCTCCGGCTGGATCACCAGCGTGTCGCCCTCGCGCTGCGCCGTGTGCGGACCGTCGATGGCGGGCTCGCGGAGGTTCGGCTCGGCCGTCACCCGCACGGCATGGCCCGTCGCCACGATGCGCACCCGCCGTAGCCCTCCGCGTGAGCCCCCGTCCGGGCCGACGGTGCTGCCCGCCTCGGCCTCGTCGAGGGAGGCGAGCCGCTCGGCCGCCTCGGCCGGGCTCAGCGACCCGTCGGCGACCGCTTCCAGGATCCTTCGTCGCTCTGGTTCACTATCAGCCATGCGAATATAGAAACATCATGTTGCCATATCGTCAAGAGTGGTTACCACCCACCTTGTTGTCACACCCCTGTGTCATCGTGATCGGCGTGTCGGGATACGATGCCCACGGAAGTAACCGCCCTGCTCCACGCCGCCTGATGCGGCTGGGGCCCGGTGCGATCGGCACCGGTCCAGAGGGAAGTGAGGGACGCACATGCGCCCGTACGAAGTCATGATCATCTACGAACCGAGCCTGGAGGAAGAAGCCATCCGGGCTGCAGTCGACCGCTCCGCCGGGTTGATCCGTTCCGGGGGTGGCAACCCGGGCCGCATCGACCGATGGGGCAAGCGCCGGCTGGCCTATGAGATCCGCCACCGTCGCGAGGGCTACTACGTGTTGGTGGAGGCCACCGCCGAGCCGGCTGTCATGGCCGAGCTCGACCGGTCCTTGTCGCTCGCCGACGAGGTGCTCCGCCACAAGGTGATCCGGCTCCCCGACCGAGTCGCCGGGCGTGCCCGTCAGGGCGCGCCAGCCGCTATCGCCGCCGACGAGGTGGCCGGCAGCAGTACGAGCGCAAGCGCGAACGGAGCGTGAGAACACCATGTCCAACGGAAACACGGTCACCCTGGTAGGCAACATCACCCGAGACCCCGAGCTGCGGTTCACCAACACCGGCCAAGCCACCGCCACCTTCGGCCTGGCGGTCAACCGGGTGTGGAACGACCGCCAGACCAACGAGCGCCGGGAGGTCACGTCGTTCTTCGACATCGTCTGCTGGCGCGAGATGGCCGAGAACGTCAGCGAATCCCTGCAGAAGGGCGCCCGGGTCCTCGTCACGGGCCGCCTCGAGCAGCGCAGCTGGGAGACCCCCGAGGGCGACAAGCGCTCGAAGGTCGAGGTCGTCGCCGACGAGGTCGGCCCGTCGCTGCGGTGGGCCACGGCCGAGGTCCGCAAGAACGATCGCCGCGGCCCGGCCGAGAGCGCCCCCGCGGGTGCCCCCCGGCAGATGGCGCCGTCGGCGTCGGCCCCGTCGTCTTCGTCGGCGCCGCCGGCCTATGACTACGGGGAGGAACCCTTCTGATGGCGCGCGACCGAGACCGCGAACGGCGGCGCACACCCAAAGACGCCACCCGGCGCACCAAGAAGAAGGTCTGCATCTTCTGCAAGGAGCACGTCGAGTGGGTCGACTACAAAGACGTCAACCTGCTCCGCCGGTTCATGTCCGACCGGGGCAAGATCCGGGCCCGCCGGGTCTCGGGCAACTGCTCGCAGCACCAGCGCGACGTCGCCGTCGCCATCAAGACCGCCCGTGAGCTGGCCTTGCTGCCCTACACGCAGCGCGCCGTGAGCGAGCGGGGCCCCGGCGGCCGGGGTGGGCGCCCACCGCGTGAAGGGCGCGGCGACGCCGTGCCCGTCGACCGCGGCGCCGTGCCCGAGGTCGAGGCGGAGGTGGACATCGGCGACGGCATAGACGTCGACCTCGACGAGGCGCCCGGCGTCCCGGCCGATGTCGTCGCCGATGTCGTCGCCGATGCCGTCGCCGATGCCGTCGCCGATGAGATCGTCACCGG
>JBOGIC010000011.1:0-7107 GCA_050744985.1 Acidimicrobiales bacterium | reverse complement strand
CGAGGGTGATCCGCCGGCGAGCGAGCCGCCAGAGGCGAAGGTCCCGACGACATGGCTAAGAGCTCGCGCGAGCGGAGTCATTCGGCCCTGGCGTCGCCGGCCGACAGCGGATCCTGAACCGGTGAGGACAGCCGCCGACACCCGCCCGAGAGGCCAGCCGTCGCTCGCCCCGCTCGCACCGAGCGCCGCCGGCCGAGGCTTCGCGGACAACCCTTGCCATTGCGGCCGGCGCCGTGAGCGCTGGCATGACGCTCATCGTGGGATTGGACGGCTCGTCGCCCTTCCGCCTACTGAGAGTCCTCCTGGTCTGGACGGTTGTCAGCGCCGTCGTGCTCTCGGCGGTTCGGGGATCGGTACGGGCGGCGAGCATCTCGTCCGTCGTGGTCGGCATGGTTGCGAGCGCGGCCGGCGGGGCGATCGCCGTTCGGTACCTCAGCAGCGAAGGCTGGTCGGCGCGCGCGGTGGGGGGGCGTTGTCACCGTGCTCGGTGGCCTCACGCTGCTGGCGGTGGGTACGGGGCTACTCGTCCGGACGATGCACGGATGGAAACGGCTGCTGGCGCTGCCCGTCGTCCTGCTCGGGGTGTACGCCGTCGGCTTCCCGGTGGCGGTGGCGGTTTCCGCGACCAACGTTCCCCGCCCGAGCCTCGGACCGGAGACCCCCGCCGATCTCGGTCATGAGGCGCCACAACATCTCGTCGCTGGTGGTGGACACCGAGCCGATCTCGCTGGTCACCGAACGGGACCTCGTGCGGGCGATGGCCGACGGCCGAGCCCTCTCCGACGCGGTCTCGTCGGTCGCCACTCGAGCGCCGGTGTGGATCCCGCCAACGGTCACCGTTGCCCATGCCGCCGCCATCATGGCCCATGTGGGGCTCCGCCACCTCGTGGTCGTGGACTTGGCTGGCGAGCCCGCCGGCGTGCTTTCGATTCGGGACGCGTTGGACGCCATCCTGCGGTCGACGGAGCCTGACGGCTGGCTGGCGGCCTTCCCCGCGGTGGCGGGTGACGTGGGATGAACGGCGACAGCACCCGCCTCCCGTTCCGGGATGGCAGCGGAGCCGAGCTCCTGTCACAGCACGAGTGCCGGCGCTTGCTGGCCACGGCGGAGATGGGCCGGATGGCGCTGAGCGTCCACGGCCTCCCCGTCGACTTCGCCCTGACCGGGGACGGCATCGTGGTCAGCACGGCCCGCGACAGCTGGGTGCACGCCGCCACCCACGACACGGTGGTGGCCTTCGAGGTCGACGGTCTCGATCCCACCGGGGCTTCGCGCTGGAGCGTCGTGGTGGTCGGGGTCGCCACGGAGGCGTCGCACATCACGCCGGACGAGCGCATCGGCCTGATCGGCGAGCGGATGTTCCTGGCCGAGAAGACGGTCAAGAACTACGTGTCGAACATCCTCATGAAGCTCGGGATGAGCCGCCGCACCGAGGCGGCGGGCCTACGCAGCCCGGCTGAGCGAGCGCCGCCAGCGACCCGGCAACGACTGACGCACTCCGACGCTCGACGACTCCGCGTCGGCCTCACGATGCACCCGAGGGAACGATGCAACGGCCCATGGCCACCTGCGTGGCCGGCTCTCACCCTCGATACCGGTGGCCGGTGGTCTCCAGGGCCGGGTCGCCGAGCTGGGGACGCCGCCGGCATGGCGACCCCCCAGCGGGCTGGTGGTCAAGGCTCACGCGTGGCCCTTGCCTTCCTCGCGCCGAAGCCCCGCCAAGAGCGGGGCCTCGGGTGCTGCGGATGCGGGGAGAGTCAGGCGACGGATACAGCCTCGCGCTCCCTGGGGCGATCCGGCTCGACGGCTGCGAACGCTTGGCTGCGGGGCGTCACGAAGAAGTGAACGAACCCGGCGATGGACAGCACCAGCATCAGGCCGGCGGCCACGAACGTCACCGTGGCCATCTCGGCACCCTTGGCCCCGAGCTCGCTGAAGCCGTAGGAGGTCAGGAGGATCCCGCGGAGGGTCTCACCCTTGAACACGGTCTCCCGTTGGCTGGTCGCATCGGCCAGCTGCTTCTGCAGGTCAGCGACTCCAGGGTCGTTGCTCCTCTGCGCCTCGGCGATCTTCGCCCGCAGGCTGGTCTGGACATCGCCCAGCTCGGCGTAGGTCTTGCCGCCGGCGGCGTTCTGGACGTGCAGGCCGATGAACTCGTTGGCGTAGCACTCGGCCTGCTTGCCTGTGGTCACCATCTGGCCGGCGTACCTGACGACGCACGCCGACTCCTGCTCCTCGGGCTTCAGCTTCTCGGCCACGGGGAAGGTGATCCGCTGCGCCTTGAGCTGCCGGGTCACATAGTCGTCGGAGAAGTTGGCGTTGCTGGTCAGCACGACCCCCAGGATCACGAGGAGCCCGGCGATGCCGAGGCCGCCGATGCTGAAGAGGAGGTCGAGGGTTCTGCGCTTCATTGACTTGCTCCCTTCGAAAGCATCGAGCACGGGGTGGCTCGTCGCGTTCATTCTCGGCGTCGGGACCCCTTCCGGTGCAGGGCCGTAGGTCCCCTCCATGCGGGCCCGGAGGTCCCGAGCCACCGAGACGCGCCCCCGTGGTGACCGTGCGCGTGGGCGAGTACTTCTTTGCACCCTCGGTGGTGACCGTCCCTCGGAACTCCAACATCGCGTTCGTGAACGAGGGCCAGATCGTCCACTCCTGGGTGGTCGAGGCGGCCGGTGTCGGAACACCGGGTGTCAGGCCCGGGGAGTCGTTCGTGCTCACCCTCAACCGCGTCCCGGCGGGCACCTACACCGTGTACTGCGATCAGGCGGGCCACACCCAAGCCGGCCAGCGCGGCACGCTCAAGATCGTCTGAGTATCGCCGCCCCGTGATGTTTCTTCCAGACGACGGCATCTACGTGCCGTATGCCCGGCGCGCGGCGAGGCAAATCGACCGGGACCGGCACCCGGGGCAGGTGGCGGGATCGACGCGGGACACCCAGTCGAGCTCCGGATGCCAGCACCTCCCGCACGTTCGGCAGAGGAAATTCGTAAGCTCCCCGTCGCTGACAGCCTCCAGCGACCCCTCGCCGCAATTCGGGCACGGTCCGACGAGCAGACGCAGCGGAGATGCGTTTGTGTTCTCCATGCTACCGATGCTGGCCTTTCGCTATGTCGTCCGCCAGAGTCGAAAGTCCCTCAGCTGCCCGCCGTTGACGCCGCCAAAGGGAGTTCGCGCGAGCGCATCGAACGCGTCGGAGAGCCGAGGCCGTTGACTCGTGCCGGACCGGGGCGGCCCCGCGGGCGTGCGCCAAGCCCGGTGGCTCTCGGCAGCCGTTCCACACTCGCCGAGGTGACTTCTCACCATGCATCAGCGAGGGGCTCGGCGACCCGCAAACTGGGAACGAGGTGGCCGCGGTGGAGGCAGCGCTGCGGTCGGGCATCGATCCGAGTTCGCCGACGCTGGCTGTCGCTGCTCGAGACAATCCACCGGCACCAGCCCGCTTGACTGCCGGGGACAAAGCGTCAGGCGTCTTGGCGGGTGTCCGGTAGCAGCACGAGTCGACCGGAACCAGAGTTGACCTCGACCTGGGCACCTGCGCGTCCGTCGGAGAATGTCACAAGAGATCTCGGTGGCTTCCAGGCCAACTGCTGCAGCAGCCGTCGGCATCCCGCCAGGAGGCAATCCAAGGTCATCGCGTCCCCATCGACCTCAGGCAAGAGAACCTGGCCCTGCCGCGTGCGAGGGGTGTGCGGCTGCCCCTATGGTCGGATCTTGCTCGTCTCGTGAAAGCGTCGCCAGTGCCGAGGGTGCCGACGGTGGGCCGGACGCCGGACAGGGACTTTCGACCCTGGCGGCGTCGATACTCCACCACCGATGATCGTCCGCGTGGCGAAACCGAGTCGGTACGTGGGGGTGGTCGCCGGGCTCGGGGTGGTGGCGGCTGCCGCGATCCTCTCTATCGAGCCGCTCCTGGCCCATCGAGGCTGGCAGCGCCCGCCCCCGCCACGCGGCGGCAACCTCGAACCCCTCGTGATCGCCGCCTCGAAGGCCGGCGATCTCATCGGCCGCCGGATGGGCGCGGACGCGGCGTGACCGGGTCGCCCACGGAGAGCAGCGGGTATTACCGCGACGTGGTCGAGGCGGCGCCGGATGCCCTGCTCGTCGTTGACCACCACGGGACAATCGAGCTGGTCAACCGCCAGGCCGAGGTGCTGTTCGGGTATCCGCGTGATGAGTTGATCGGGCAACCCGTCGAACTGCT
This sequence comes from Acidimicrobiales bacterium, assembly GCA_050744985.1. Lineage (GTDB taxonomy): Bacteria > Actinomycetota > Acidimicrobiia > Acidimicrobiales > AC-14 > JBOGIC01. Next base: position 2,905 of record JBOGIC010000011.1, on the reverse strand, counting down.
CGTCCCCGATCGCGCCAAGGCCGTACATCCCTCCCGCCGGGCTTGGTACTTCGCCCACCCTCGAACGCGACCGATGGGAGCGGGACTGGACCTCACGGCTCAACGCAAGGACGCAACGGAGGTGCCCGTCGACATCAGCCTGAGCCCGCTCGAGACCGAGCGAGGCATGGTCGTGGCGGTGGCAATCCGCGATGTCACAGAGCGAAAGCAGGCCGAGCGAGAACTTCGTGATGCCTACGGCAGGCTCTCGGCGTCCGTACGAGACCTCGAGCGCCACGACCGCGACATGACGGTCATCAATGAGATGGGCGATCTGCTCCAGAGTTGCATCACCGAGGCGGAGGCAAACCAGATCATCTCGCGCTACGGCCGGCGGCTCTTCCCCTCGGGAACGGGGGCGGTGTTCCGCTGGGTCGCCTCGGCCGGCGTGTTCGAAACCGCCGCCTCCTGGGGCCAAGCGGAGCATGTCCCGGCCGTCGTAGAGCGCGGCGACTGCTGGGCCCTGCGCCGTGCTCGCGCCTATGCCGTGGAGGGGCTCGACGACGGGCCAAACTGCCCTCACGTCGGCCTCCAGCGGAAACACGGTTGTATCTGTGTCCCGATGATGGCGCAGGGAGAGGCCCTCGGACTGCTCCACCTTCAATTGCCGCGTGGGGACCCCGACCACGGAGCGCCATTCGAGTCGCAGCGGACGCTCGCGCTGACCGTGGCCGAGCAACTCTCGCTGGCTCTGGCCAACCTCAGCCTGCGCGAAACGCTGCGGCATCAGAGCGTTTCCGACGCGCTGACCGGACTGTACAACCGGCGGTACATTCAGGACTTCCTGACGCGCGAGCTCCACCGCGCCGACCGCACGCATGCACCCCTGAGCGTCGTCCTCGCCGACGTGGACAATCTGAAGATGCTGAACGACCTGCTCGGGCACGGCGCGGGAGACGCCGTCCTCAGATCGGTCGCACGGGCGCTGGAAGGGAGTGTGCGGGGCAACGACGCGGTCTGTCGGTATGGCGGTGACGAGTTCGTCTTGGTCCTTCCGGGCTCGCCGCTGGCCGTCGCCCAACGTCGGGCTGAGCAACTGCGGGACGCAGTGCGGCGCTTGGATCACGCGGATGACGCGAGGCTGCAACCGATCACGCTGTCGCTCGGGGTGGCGGCCTTCCCCGACCACGGTGCGACGGCCGAGGAGCTGCTGGCGTCAGCGGACGACGCCATGTACCGCGCCAAGCAGCAGGGACGAAACCGCGTCGCCCAGGCGCCCGTGTAGGGCCCCGGCTGCTCCCGCCGTCAGATCCCCTGAGCCGATGACCCTTCGGCGCGGGACTCGGCCCTACTGGCCACAACAGGGTCCGAACTACGATCCCGGCACGTGGACCACGACGCCCTCGAAGTGCTCTCGAGAGACGAGTGCCTCCGCCTCATGCGGCGGGTACCGGTCGGTAGGGTCGCGGTTGTCGTGGGGTCAATCCCGGTTGTCGTCCCGGTGAACTTCGGCATCCACCACGACGACATCGTGTTCCGAACAGGGACCGGCACCAAGTTGCTCGCCGCGGTCGGAGGAAGTGTCGTGAGCTTCGAGGTGGATGCCGTCGACCGCCCGACGCATTCGGGGTGGAGTGTGCTGGTCACCGGCAAGGCGTCGGTGATCACCCGCCCGGAGGACCTGCAATCGGTCGAAGCGCTGGGGCTGAGATCCTGGGTGGGCGGACGGCATCATTGGGTGTCCATTCGGTCCGACATCGTCAGCGGTCGGCGGGTGCGGGGCCGGCGGGAGTCCCTGACCGTGCCCGAAACCGATTGGGACTGGGGCTGACCCAACCCGATGGCCCGGCGATCCCCTCGATCGTGTCGCTGGGTCCACACGGTCGAACATCCCTGCGCTCTTCGGGTCGTCCTGGACGCACAATCGAGAAGCGTCGTCCGGGTTCGTCGATGCGGTGCCGGAGCGAGCGTCCCGACTTTGCTCGTTCGGGAAGGCAGATGGCGACGGGCCACCAGGGCAGTAGCCGTCCCGGTGTGATCGAGCGGGAGTGCCGCGTACGGCTCGCCGGAGTGGCCGGAGGCAGTGCCGTTCACCAGGTGCTGGACGAACGGCAGCAGCACCGAGACGATGCGGAACGACGGGTCCAGGCCGGCGGCGACGCCTTCGCACATGCCGATCGTCTTGACCAGCAGGGCCAGGTTGGGAGGCAGCCTGAGATGGTGAGCGTGCGCGACGGTCAGGAGGTCCCGCAGCAGGGGGCCCAGTGACAGTTCCCCCAAGGGCTTCTCGAGATAGCCCGCCGTCAACCGCATCACGTCGGCGCGCAGACGGTCTCGTGATCCGGTCGGTCCGGCGACGCCCAAGCCGGCCAGGGCGTCCAGGAGGGCTTCGCCGTCACTGACCGCCAACGCGCCGAGGATACGGACAAGCCCGATCCGGGTGCGAGCGTCGACGATGCCGGCCATACCGAAGTCGATGAGGCCGATACGTCCGTCGGCTTCGATGAAGAAGTTCCCCGGGTGGGGGTCGGCATGGAAGAACCCGTGTTCGAAGATCATGCTCATCTCGATCGTGGCGGCACGGCGGGCCAGGAGGCAGCGGTCCAGCCCGGCCGCCTCCAGCCCGGCCACGTCGGTGACCTTCATGCCCCGCAGCCGCTCGAGGGTCAGGACCCTGTGCGTCGTGAGTGGCCAGATGACCCGAGGGATGTGGACGGTCACGTCGCCGGCGAATGCAGCCGCGAACCGCTCGGCGTTGCTCGCCTCCCGGACGTAGTCCAGCTCGGCCCGTAGCGTCTCGGAGAACTCTCGGGTCAGGCCCTCGATGTCGTGCCGGCGTCCGAACCGGCTCCAGCGCGTGACCCCGTAGGAGACCCGGGCGAGCAGGGCCAGATCGGCTTCGACCTCCTCGACCACACCCGAACGC
>JBOGIC010000010.1:0-7580 GCA_050744985.1 Acidimicrobiales bacterium | reverse complement strand
GGGTGCAGTCCGACGTCGTCTCCACGCCCCCGGCGGCCGGTGCGTACGACCTCGTGTCGGCGCTGTACCCGGCCCTCCTCCACACACCGGGCAACGACGCCATTCGTGGCCTGCTCTCGGCGGTGGCGCCGGGAGGGACCCTTCTGGTCGTCCACCATGCCGACATCGATCCCGAGTATGCCCGGGCGCGAGGGTTCGACCCGGCGGACTACGTGCAGCCCGGCGATGTCGCCGCCCACCTCGACGACGCCTGGGACATCGAGGTGAACGAGACCCGGCCTCGCGTGTCGCCGGCCCCGGAGGGCACCCCGCACACCCACGACACCGTACTCAGGGCGCGACGGCGGTAGCCGACCACGCCGCGTAGCCGCCGACCAGATCCGAGACGTCCGTGAAGCCCCCGGCGACGAGCACGCTGGCGGCGATCATCGAGCGCGTGCCGCCGGCGCAGTAGACGACCGTCGGCGCGTTCGGATCGAGCTCGGCGACCCGGCGGGCCAGCTCCGGCAGCGGTACCGGCACCGATCCCTCGATGGCGCCGAGAGCCCGCTCCCCCGGCCCCCGCACGTCGAGCACCACGAGGTCCGGCGTGTCGTGGCGGCGGCGGGCGAGCTCGTCGGCCGTCAGGCGCGAGCTACGTTCCACCAGCTCGGGGTGGTCCTGGAAGACGCGCATCGGCTGCGCCAGCACGCCCACGACGTCGTCGAACCCGATCCGCGCCAGCCGGATGCGGGCCTCCATCTCGTGCCCGGGCTCGCACACCACCGCGATCGCCTGGTCGGGGCGGATGACGTCGCCGGTGTACTCGGCGAAGCGCGTCTCCAGCGTGACGTTCACCGCGCCCCGAAGGTGCGAGGCGGCGAAGTCGGTGACGGACCGCGTGTCGAGCACCACACCACCGTTCTCCTGTACGGCCAGCACCTCGGCCAGGCCCAGCGCCGCGGGCTCGTCGTGCTCGCCCAGGAGGGCGTGCGGCTCACGGTTCCGGCGCGCGTCGAACGCGAAGTACGCGGGGGCCGTCGACTGTCCCTCCGTCACGGCGGCGACGAACGCGTCCTCGTCCATCGAGGCCAGCGCGTAGTTGGTGCGCCGCTGCTCGCCGATCGTGGACATGGTCGCCGTCGACAGGTTCTTGCCACACGAGGATCCGGCGCCGTGGGCGGGGAACACCCGGGTGTCGTCGGGCAGCGTGAGCAGCTGTTGGCGCAACGAGCGGTACAGGAGACGGCCCAGCTCGGTGGCCGTCATGCCGGCCGACGACAGGAGGTCGGGCCGTCCGACGTCGCCGATGAACAGGGTGTCGCCCGTGAGCACGCCGAACGGCACCTCGTCGTCGGGATGCTCGTAGATCACCAGGCAGATCGACTCGGGCGTGTGCCCGGGCGTCGCCCGTGCCTCCAACTCCACCTCGCCCAGGTGGATGCGCTCACCGTCGCGCAGGGGGTGGATCTCGAACGCCGCCTCCGCGCCCTCGCCGTACCAGATGGTGGCGCCGGTGCGGGCCGACAGCTCGAGGTGTCCCGAGACGAAGTCGGCGTGGAAGTGGGTCTCGATGACCCGCTCGATGGTGAGGCCGGCGGCCGCCGCGTCGTCCACGTACCCGTCCACGTCGCGCTGCGGGTCGACGACGACCGCCCGCCCGCTCTCCTCGTCGCCGATCAGGTACGACGCATGCGACAGGCAGCCCAGGTAGTACTGCCGGAAGAACATGGACCAATGGTGCCACCGCCCGTTTCGCTTGCCTGCGTCGTCGTCCGGCACCGAACGCTCATGGGCGCGGTACCCTCGCGGAGTTGTGACGGCGCGTGATCGAAAGATCGCGATTACGGCGGTGGTAGTCGGCGGCGGCCTGCTGACCGTGCTCCTACTTGCGTGGGTGGCCGCCGATCGCTCGCCCTCGCCCGCCGTCCGGACCGGGGAAGCCGAACCGACGACGCCAGGGAGTACGTCGATGTCCTCTTCCACCGACGGAGCGGTCCCCGAGGTGACGGTCAAGTTCCGGGAAGGCTCGGCCGTCCGCACACGGGACAACCGGTTCGTCACCGAACGCAGCGACGACCTGTCGCCGCTGCAGGCCGTGCTGGAAAAGTACCCAGGCCTCCGCATCGAGCGGACCTTCGAGAGACCCGAAGCTGAGCTGGCCCGGGAGAAGTCGACGCTCGAAGCGCAGACCGGCCAGCCGCAACCGGATCTGAACCTCTATTTCCGGCTGGTGCTCCCCAACGGCACGGACGTGAACGCCGTCGTGGCGGAACTGAATCGCTTGGCCATCGTCCAGACGGCGTACCTGGCGCCCACGGCCGTTCCGCCGCCCTGAGCCGCTTTCTCCTTGACATCAGAGGAGCGATCGCGTAGGCATGCGGTCGGGCGGTGACGGCGGCAGTACCCGACCGCGGCGCCCGCATGTTTGCTAACGGCGGTGGCGTCGGGGAGGGGTCATGGCGGAGTCTTCTTTGCGACATGTCGCGCGCCGCAGCGCGACGATCTCGGTGCTGGTCGCGCTGCTTTTGGTGGTCCCGGTGTCGGCGACGGCGGCGGCTCAGCCGGACAAGGGGCAGAGCGCCGCCGGAACAGCCGCCCAGGGCGCGACCCCGCCCGAACCACGTGTGCCCGGCGCGAAGCCGGCCGCGCCGACGGTCAACCCCGGGGAATCCGACCGTGAGATCACCGTCAAGTTCAGCGAGGGCACCGCCATCCGGTTGCGCGACGGTCGCCTGGTGAGCATCGGTAGGGACGACGTCTCAGGGCTCAACCGCGTGCTGGCCCAGTTCCCCGGTGCCACGGTGGACCGCCTCTTCGATCGGCCCGAGTCGGTGCTGGCCGACGAGAAGGTGGCATTGGAGCAGAAGTCGGGCCGCGTGCAGGCGGACCTCAACCTGTACTACCGGATCCAGTTACCCGAGGGAAGCGACGCCACCGCGGCGCTCACCGGCCTGAACCGCCTCCCGACCGTGGAGGTGGCCTACGCCGCGCCGCTTCCGAGCCCGGTGCCGGTGACTCCCAGCTTCGTCGGGGAGCAGGGCTACCGCACGGCGGCCACGAACGGCGTGGACGCCGATTTCGCCGCAACCCGGCCGGGAGGAAAGGGCCAGAACGTCAGGATCGTCGATGTCGAGTACAGCTGGAACCAGAACCACGAGGACCTGGCCAAGGCGCGCCAAGCCGGCGCCCTGATCGCCAACGGCACGGCGAGCGATCCGTTCAACGATGACGACCACGGCACGGCCGTGCTGGGACAGCTGATCGGCGACGAGAACAGCCTGGGCGTGACCGGTGTCGCGAGCGGTGCCGGCCTCGGCCTGACTAACGCCAACACGACAGCCGGCTACCGGCTGGCGAACGCCATCGACGTGGCACGCGCCGCCCTCGCGCCCGGCGACGTCATACTCATCGAGCAGCAGGCCATCGGACCGAACGGTTGTCACGCCACCACCCAGGTGGGTTGCGTCGCGGTCGAGTGGGTGCTCGAGAACTACGACGCCATCACACGGGCGATCGCCGCCGGCGTCATCGTCGTCGAGGCCGCCGGCAATGGGGCGCAGAACCTGAACGACGCCGTCTACGGCAGCCCCTTCCCGTCCGGGCGACCCGACTCCGGCGCCATCATCGTCGGCGCGGGCGCGGCGCCCGGGTGCACGCCGCCGGCGCGGGGGCGGCTGAACTTCTCCAACCACGGCACGAGAGTGGACGTGCAGGGCTGGGGCGAGTGCGTGGTCACGACCGGCTACGGCGATCGGCAGAACACGGGCAACCACAACGAGGAATACACGCGCGCCTTTGGCGGCACCTCGAGCGCGTCCCCCATCGTGGCGTCCGCGGCCGCCGTCGTCTCGAGCGTGGCCGAGCAGACCCAGAGGTCGCTGACCCCGCGCCAGGTCAGAGCGCTGTTGAAGTCCACCGGGACGGCCCAGGACACGAGCGGCCTCGCCGGCAACATCGGTCCTCTACCCAATCTGCGCGCCGCCATCGAGGCAGCGACCGCGCCGGGGGCGATCATCGACTGCGGCAACCTGTCGGGAGTACTGGCCCGGAACGACGACGGGTCGACGCCCCGGGTCAGCCTCCCGTTCGGCGTGAACTTCTACGGGACCGTGAACAACTCACTGTTCGTGAACAACAACGGCAATGTCACGTTCCAGAGCCCGCTGGCCACGTACACACCGTTCACCATCGCCGCCAACACGCCACCGATCATCGCTCCGTTCTTCGCCGATGTGGACACCCGTGGCACCGCATCGGGGGTCGTCCGGTACGGCGCCACCACCTATGGTGGCCGGCCGGCGTTCTGCGTCAACTGGATCGACGTCGGTTACTTCAGCTTCCACACCGACAAGACCAACTCGTTCCAGTTGCTGCTGGTCGACCGGAGCGACTCAGGTCCCGGCGACTTCGACATCTACATGAACTACGACAGGATCCGGTGGGAGACGGGCGACGCGTCCGGTGGCATCAACGGCTTCGGCGGCGTGCCGGCGGGTGCGGGGTTCTCGGCCGGGGACAACATCGCCAGCCACTTCTTCCAGTACCCGGGGTCCCGGACGACACGCGCCTTGATCGACGACAACCAGCAGACGGGCCTCGTCAACGGCAGCCGGAGCTCCCAGCAGAAGGGTCGGTACCTGTTCCCGATCCGCAACGGACTGGCGCCGGGCTCGTCAACCCTCACCGGGACGGTCCGTAACGCCAGCGCCGTGGCCCTCGGTGGAGCGCCGGTGCAGGCCTGCCGCCAGGGCGACCCGACCTGCGTCACCACGCTGACCAACGCCAACGGTCAGTACACGCTCAGCGCGGTAGCCGCCGGAACATGGAACCTCACCGCGTTCCCCCCCACGAATTCCTCGTTGCTCTCCCGATCGAGCGGGCCGTTCACGGTCGCGCCCGGCGCCACGGTGCAGCGCGACTTCACGCTGCTCGGGCCCACCGGACCGCCACCCGACACGAGCATCACCAACCACGGCACGACCGCCAGCGGCGTGCCGGTCCTTTACTGGCGCGAGCCGCTCACGCTCCAGACCAACGGCTGTGCGGGGGGCACGGCCTCGTACGAGATCCGCCAGGGGACCACCGTCCTGCGCTCCGGGCCCATGGCGGCAACACCCGCCGGCTCGGGTCACTACGTGGCGACCGTGGCCGCTCTGTACCCGGCGGTCGGGAATGCCGAGGTTCGCATCCACATCGCCTGCCCCAACCCGGCCGACAACGAGGACACCGTCTTCACCATCTACATCGATCCGTCCGGCGTGGTAAAGGACACGCAGGGCAACCCTCTGTCCGGCGCGACCGTGACCTTGTACCGATCGGACGCGTTGACGGGCCCGTTCTCGGTCGTCCCCAGCGGATCGGCGATCATGTCCCCGTCCAACCGCACCAACCCGTTCACGACCGGCTCCGACGGCGTATTCCACTGGGACGTGATCGCGGGCTTCTACAAGGTACGAGCCGAAAAGGCCGGCTGCATGTCGCCGACATCGCCGACGCAGGCGTTCGTCGAGACGGGGGTCCTGACCATCCCCCCGCCGGCGCTCGACCTCGTCCTGACCCTGAGCTGCCAGGCCAGCACGACGACGAACCTGGCCTCGTCGGTCAACCCGTCGGTCACGGGCCAGCCGGTGGTGTTCACCGCGACCGTCGCCGGCTCCGGTTCCACACCGACCGGCTCCGTGCAGTTCAAGGTGGACGGGGTCAACCTGGGGTCGGCGCAGCCCTTGGCCGGGGGGCAGGCCACGTCGCCCTCCGCGACGAGTCTGAGCCCCGGCAACCGCTCCGTCACCGCCGAGTACGGCGGCTCGGCGGGATTCGCGCCCAGCACCGGCTCCCTGGTGCAGGTCGTCAGCCCGGCGGCGACGACCATGACGCTTTCCGCCGCTCCGAGCCCGTCATCGTTCGGACAGGCGGTGACCTTCGCGGCCAAGGTGATCGTCACCCCGCCCGGATCGGGATCGCCCGGGGGGACGGTCAGCTTCTACCTCGGTTCGATCGGGCCGGCGACGCTCCTCGGCACGTCGACCCTGAACGCGGGCCAGGCTTCGTTCACGACTGCGGGCCTCCCGGTAGGCACCAGCACGATCGTCGCCCGGTATGACGGGGACACGCGGTACCTGGCCAGCCAGGCTTCCGCCTCGCAGTCGGTCTCCTGTGCGAGGACGGTCACGGGGTCGGTGAAGGGCCCCATCGACGTCACATCGGGCACGTGTATCCAGTCCGCCACCGAGGTCACCACCCTGACCGTTCGCGGCGGCGGCGCGGTCGTCGTAACGGACTCCAACGTCCAAAAGGTCGAGTCGGACGGCGCAACGGGAGTCACCCTGTGCAACACGAAGGTCGCCGAGACGGTGACCATCCGCAACAGCACCGGGTTCGTCATCGTCGGGAACCAGGACGACGGGAACTGCCTCGGGAACCACATCGGCGGCAAGCTGACGCTCGAGAACAACCAGCGCTCGGTCGAGATCGCCGGCAATCAGCTCTCGAGGGGCTTGGCGGTCAACGGGACCACCGGTACCGGCTTCCTCGGTGAGAACACGCGGGCTGAGATCGAAGCCAACGTCATCGCCGGCGACCTGGCGTGCGCGACCAACAGCCCCGAACCGATCAACGACGGCCGGGCCAACACCGTCACGGGGGTGCGGAGCGGCCAGTGCGCCGGGGCGACGTTCTGACCGACCCGTTTACGGCCCGATCTCGCCGTGGCGGACCTCGGCCCGCGAACGGACCCGGATCACCTTGTTGACGGCGTTGAGGTAGGCCCGCGCCGAGGCCTCGACCACGTCGGTCGAGACGCCCCGGCCCGAGACCTTCACGCCGTCCGACTCGACCTGGATGATCACGTCGCCGAGGGCGTCGACGCCGCCGGTGACCGACGACACGTTGAAGTCGGTCAGCCGGCCGTCGATCCCGGTCGCGGCCTTGATCGCCTTGCAGGCGGCGTCGATCATGCCGTCGCCTTCGGCCGACGCCTCGGCCTTCTCGCCGTCGCGCATCACGACGACGCGGGCCCGAGGCGTGCCGACGGTGCCGCCGCTCACCTCGAGGTCCTCGAACGTGAACGCCTGCTCGACGCTCGTGCCCAGCTCCTCGGCGATAATCGCCTCGAGGTCGGCGTCGGTGATCTGCACCTTGCGATCGGCCAGTTCCTTGAACCGGGTGAAGGCGGCGTTGAGCGTCTGCTCGGGGACGCTGATGCCGAGCTTGGTCAGGGTGTCCTTGAAGGCGTGGCGGCCCGAGTGCTTGCCCAGCACGATCTGGCTGCCGACCTGACCGACTGTGTTGGCATCGATGATCTCGTAGGTCGTGCGCTCGGCCAGCACGCCGTGCTGGTGGATGCCCGACTCGTGGGCGAAGGCGTTGCGGCCCACGACGGCCTTGTTGTACTGGACGGGGTAGCCGGTGAGGCGGCTGACCAGGCGGCTCGTGCGAGCCAGCTCCTCGGTGCGTACGCCCACCTCCACGCCCGGGAACTGGTCGGGCCGGATCTTGATGGCCATCACGACCTCTTCCAGGGCGGCGTTGCCGGCGCGCTCGCCGATGCCGTTCACGCACACCTCGACCTGACGGGCCCCCGCCTGCACGCCGGCCAGGGA
>JBOGIC010000009.1:0-2183 GCA_050744985.1 Acidimicrobiales bacterium | reverse complement strand
CCCTCGAGACCCTGCGGCGCCTGGCCTGTGACTGCGGCGTCGTGCGCCACCTGCTGCGGGGCCCCAGCCAGCCCCTCGACATCGGTACCCGCACGTCGGTGTGGACGGTGGCCCAGCGCCGGGCCATCTCGGTGCGCGACCGGGGCCGGTGCCGGTTCGTGGGCTGCGAGCACCGCACCTGCTCTGTCCCCGCCACCACACCTGCGTCCACGAGGGTGGCATCGGGATCACCGGCGACGCCAACGGCGTCACCGTCTTCCACCGGCCCGACGGCACCGTGATCGGTTCCACGCAGGCTGGACCGCTTGCGTAAGGCGGACAGGATTGCAGCACGCGCTCGCTGTGGCACCCCGCGAGAAACGGCACCACTCGGGCGGCCGGTTCCTGGGCTACAGCTGCTTCAACGCAGCGGAGCTTGAACCGCATCCAGCAGGGCAAGGAGCTTTGGAAGATCCGCTTCGTCGGCCCTGACGTTCCAGTCGTCCTGCCCTGATCTCGTGTCAGTCCACGTCGCTGTGACCCTGCTTGTCCTGAGCCGTGTCCGACATCAGCACGGTTCGTCTGTTCGCCGTCCGCGTAAGCGCGGAGCGGGCGGTTCGCATACGCTCCCCGCCGTTGTCAACGAAGGAGAAGCGTCACATGGAGGCGTTCGCGGTTCCGATCAAGCCGGGAAAGGTAAAGCCGAGTTTGATGAGCTGAACGCCCGCATGCGTCTCACCCTGCACGCGGCGTGGCTCCAGGAGAACCCGGACGGGAGCGCGGTCGTCATCGTCGTCCAGGACGGGCCTGGCGCGCCGGAGTTCCTCGCCTCGCTGGCGGCGTCCGACAACGAGACCGACGCGTGGTTCCGTTCGATGGTTTCGGACGTCCACCCGCTGGACTTCTCGGGTCCACTGCCACCGCCGAATCAGCGCTTCGCGTAGCTGAGGACGTAGGCCCTCATCGAAACGCGGGGAGGGTGAGCACGACAGCTCGGGACGACCGGGCGGCGACGGATTGGATGCCCAGGGTGCGGCGCGTCCTCGAGGACGACCCGTCATCGCAGTTGGCCGAGCGGCAGTGCTCCTCCCGAGCGCGTCCGTCACGAAGCTGGCCACCGCCTTGACCGTCCTGCGCCTGCCGGACGACATGAACCGCCCTCGCGCCGTACACACTGGCGTTGGATTAGCCCGTCCTGTCGCGCCTGTGCCTAGCCGAGCTGGATCCGTGGGGACTCGGACTGGAGCTGCGCGGCGACAAAGCGCGGCACTGGACTCCCGGTGAGGCTTCTCCGGCGACGTTCGGTCACATCGGTTCCGACATCCCATGTCTCGAACACGGTCTCGCCGGGGTGCGTCAGGGTGCGCCGGTGACGGTGGCGGTGAAGCCGCAGCACTCCAGTTTCTCGACCTTGGGGCCGGAGAGGCGGGCGAAGTTCACGTGGTGGAGCGCGACGTTGGTGTTGGCCGCGTCGGCGATGGCCCACAATCCTCCGCCGCCTCCGACGATCTGTCCCCCATTGACGCGGAATGTGCCGTTGATGAGGCCAAGCCCGAATAACTCGTTGCCGATCATGAGGTTGTTGCTGATGTCGTCCGCCTCGCCGAGGAAGAGGCCGATCTGGTTGCCGAACACGTAATTGTTCGACACGACCGTCCCCGGGCCCCAGCCGCCGGCGAGGATGCCGGCGTGCTGGAACTGCGTGAACCAGTCAGGCCCACAGGACTCGTCTCCCACCGGGCAGACATTCCCGCTCACCACGTTGTGGGAGATGGTGCCGACGGAGCCCACGGGGAACTCGATCCCGTCGGTAGCCACGCCGCTGGCGTGGCCGGGACCCCTGACGATGTTTTGGCTGATTGTGCCTAGGGACCCGAAGCCCACCACAACGATGCCGGCGGTCTGGTAGTTGGTGATCTGCGAGGCACGAATGGTGACGCTGGCCGGCGGGCCGGGCACGTCCCCGACCAGGATGCCGGTCCCGCTCCGGAAGCACGGCGCCATGGGCGAGTCGTGGATGTCCCTCACCGCACCGACGCTGAAATCCAGGTGTGCCTCGTCGCGGACCTGGATCCCGTGGTTGAGCGCGCCCTCGTCGCACGTGCCCGAGCCCGGGCCGCGCACCGTCAGCGCCGACATCGACACCGATGCGCCGCCGAAGATCTCCACGATCGACGTTTGGCTCGTGCCGCCTGGGACCAGCG
>JBOGIC010000008.1:0-7812 GCA_050744985.1 Acidimicrobiales bacterium | reverse complement strand
TTGGCGCTTCCCGGGGATCACCCGCCCGGGCCGGTCACGCCGCCGACGACGCGAGCAGCCGCCGGTACAGCTTGTCCAGCCGTCTCACCATCTCGTCGACCGACCACTCGGCGCGCACGAATTCGCGCTTTCCGCCGCTCAGCCGGTGCCGGAGGGACTCGTCGGCGATAAGGAGGTTGAGCCGGTCTGCGAAGGCTTCGGTGTCGCGGGGGGCGACGAGGTAGCCGTTAACATCGTCGCTGACGACCTCGGCCGAGCCGTCGAGTTCGTAGCAGACGACCGGGAGCCCGGCGAGGACACCCTGGGGAATGACCCGCGCCAGGCCTTCACGGAGCGATGCGTGGGCCAGGATGTCGAATGCGGAGAACGCCGCCGGAATGTCCTCAGGCGCCACCCGGCCGACGAAGCGCACGTTGTCCTGGAGCCCGAAGTCGCGGGTGATCTTCTGGAACTCGTCGAGCATGGGCCCGCTCCCGACGAACACGAACAGCGCGTCCGGATGCTGGCGCACCACCCGGCGGGCCGAAGCGAGGATCTCGGTGTGGCCCTTGAGGGGAAAGAGGCGGGCCACGGTGCCGATGACGACCCGATCGGTCGGGAGCCCGAGCCGGCGGCGCGCCTCGGTCTGCGGCACCAGGCTAGCTACGAACTCGTCGGTGAGGAAGCCGCTACGGATCGTCGAATGGTGCTCCGGCCGCCCGATACGAGCGGCGATGGCCCGCTCCCGGATGTTGTCCGAGACGCTCACGTAGTGGTCGGTCAGAGGGACGAGCGCTCGCTTGATGGTCCGGTAGGTGAAGTTGACGGCGGTCGGCTGGTAGTCGTGGAACACGAGGCTGTGCAGCGTGTGCACGACGACCCGGATGCGGGCGGCCCGGGCCGCCATCCGGCCGAGGACGCCCGCCTTCGACGAGTGGGTGTGCACGATGTCCGGACGGCTCGTCGAGAAGTTGCGGTACAAGTCGGCGAGGGCGCGCAGGTCATGGAGCGGGTTGATCGAACGCACGAGGTTGGGGACGTAGGTGACCTCGAAGTCGAACCGCTTGCCCTCGAGGAGGTTGCCCTCCGAGCCTGTCTCCGGTCCGGTCACGAGGCGGACGCGGTAGTCGGGGAGCCGGGCCAAGCCGATCGAGGAGAACAGGGTGTTCTCCTGCGCTCCGCCGACGATCATGCGGGTGATCAGATGGTCGACATCGATCACGGCTGTCCGACGAGGAGGTAGTCCCGGCCGAAGCGCTTGACCTCGAACTGACGCAGGTACCGCCGACCGAATTCCTCGACGCGGCGGCGTGTGTAGAAGTACACGGGACAGTGGCTCATGCGCAGCCGGGCGAATCGCAAGGGCACCAGCGGGTGGTATCGCTGGGGGAACGACACGATGACGTGACCGTTGGACGACGCCGCCAGCTTCTTCATCAACGGATCGGGTTCGGCCACGTAGTCGAGCACGCCGATGGCGAGGACGAGGTCGAAGGTGCGGCCCGGGTCCCACTCCAGGAAGTCGGCCTGGACGAACGTGCACCGCTCCGACAGGCCCGCGTCGTCGACGAGCTTGCGGGCGAGAGTGATCATGTCGGGCGCGAAGTCGAGCCCGACCACCTCGGTGCCCTTCGGGGCCAAGCGCAGGGCGAAGCGGGCCGAGCCGCATCCGACGTCGAGGGCCGACTCTGGCTCGAACCGGTCGGCGAACTCGTCGACGAAGTCGGCTCGGCGCACGACCGTCTGGCGTGAGAGCCGGTCGCGCAGGCGGCGCAACCCCGGCGTGTCGCGCCGGTAGATCGCGTCGAAGTCGGCGGCGTGGCGATGGAAATAGGTGGCGACCTGGTCGCCTTCAGGCGAGTGAGAAGACTTCATCCAACCGTCCGAAGCGATGAGTGGCGAGGAGGCGGCCCAGCCGCTTTTCGGTCAGGCCCAGCCGGGCATAGTGCGTGAGCGCGATCCGCCGGGGCAAGTCGATGCGGGGGTGGCCGGGGTCGAGCTCCCACGGGTGCACATAGGAGATCATGCTCCGGTCGCCGCGGTCGGCGGCGCTCCAGGCGATTCGCTGCACCCACCAGGGAAGGATCCGGAGGTAGGCGCCGCCCGAGAACGGGATGTTCTGGCCGAGCACCCTCGCGGGTGTCAGCGGGAACTCACGGACCTTGCCCACCGGCGTCTCGATGTCATGAGGTTCCCGGGGGGCATCCGGGATCCCGTACCGGTAGTTGTGCACCGGGAAGACGCTGCTGTCGTAGACGAAGCCCTCCTCCGCCAGCACCTCCAGCGCCCAGAGGGAGTCCTTCCGGATGGAGAAGTACGGGGCCCGGTACCCCGTCGGGGCCGACCCGGTGGCGTCGGCGACGGCGTCGCGGGCCCGGCGGATGTCCTGGCGGAACTCTTCGGGGGACAAGCGGTAGACCAGGTCATGGCGGTGCCCATGGCAGGCGATCTCATGGCCGGAACCGGCCAGCTCGGCGACCACTGCCGGGTGGCGCTCGGCCACGGCGCCCAGCACGAAGAACGTAGCCTTCACGTGATGGCGGTCGAGGAGGGCGACCAGACGGTCGAGCCCGACACGGAGCCGTGACTCCGACGGCCAGTCCTCCGGCGGCAGCTCGATCCCGTGGAACCACTCTTCGAGATCCACCGTGAAGGCGTGGGTGTGACGAGCCAGGGCGCGACTCCCGTGTTGCGCGAGTGGGACCCCGGAGCGTAGCCCGCGGAGTGAGGTCTCAACGGACTCAGACGCCGGACGAAGCGAGCTGGGCGCGGAAGCTGATCCCGTCGAGGGACACGAACGTGCTGACCGTCCCGCCGGCGAGCGTCACGTCGCCGCCGGCCTTCACCCGGAGGTTCACGACGCCGTCACTCGTGGCTGCGGCGAACAGGCCGTCGGAGATGGGCCGGTACCCGACGGGCAGCGTGAAGATCGCCGTGTCCGGCGTGGTCGTACCCGGCCGCACGACGCCCGCGAGGTGCACCCGTGCGGCGGCGTCGCGGTAGTAGGTCGCCGGTCCGAAGCCCATCCCGTAGTTCGCCCATCCGTTGACGAACGAGGCGTTGGCGACGGCGTCCGACCCGGCCACCCCCGGCATCAGCGTCATCAGGACCACCACGCCACTGTGGGCGGGGGCGCTGGCCGCGGCCCGGCCGACGATGCCGCCGCTGATCGCGCGGCGCACCCGTCCGGGGACGTTAGGAGAGACCCCGAGGGCGTCGCCGGGCTGGATGGGGGCGGAGCCGTCGCTGCGTACCTGGACGACGGCGCCGTGGTCGCGGACGACGCGCAGGCCCGTGTCGGCAGCGACCCCGTCGAGGCTCACCCCGATCACGCTCGATGCGTCCGCCCCCGCCGGCGTCACCACGATGCGCTCGTTGGCGTCGGTGCTCCAGGACACGAGCGAGTTGGGCGGTACATCGGCGCCCGACTTCTGGAAGGCGGCCACCTGACCACTGCTGATGACCGTCGTCCGCTTGGCGTCCGAGTTGAGTTTCCCGTAGACCGTCTCGCTGACGGTGAGGCTGGTGGTGGCAGCGTCGGCGGCGATGACATTGGCGCCGGCCTCGCACCGGCAGGAGTCGATGACGGCGTCGCCGACGTTTTGGAGCTTGATGGCTTCGTGCTCGGTCGTCGTGTAGCCGAACCACGAGTGTTCGATCCGGACGCGCTCGGTGTTGAGGATATAGACCGCCCGCGCCGCGCTGATCCCACTCGCACAGACCCGCAGGCCCGAGATCACGACATTGGCCACGCGCGGGCTCTGGCTCAGGTTCGGCCAACACAACAGGCCAAACTGCGCGCCCTCGTCCATCCGGACGTTCTCGATCACGACCGTCTGCTGCTTGTTGCAGTCGGTGAGAGGGAACGTGTTGCCCACACGGATCCAGGCCGAGCCGGGCGTGATGGGGGTCTTGGTCACGAACGTGCCGTTGAGGGTGCCGTAGTCGATGAAGTCCGTCTCGATGACACTGAGGCCGCGCCAGTTCTGGTTGTCGATCACCGGGGTGGCCAAGGCGCTACTCCCGCTGCAGCCGCGGAATGCGCATTGAAATATCCGGAGGTCGCACTGGTTCGCCTGCAGCACGGCGCCGCCCGCGACCTGGCTGCTGACGCCGTAGAAGTCGCAGCGGTGCAAGGCCGCCTGGACGCAGCTGTCGAGGCGCAACGCGGCCTTTGCGTCGGTCGCCACCCCGGGCGTGCCAGTGACCACGAGGTTGTCGAGCAGCACGCTCTCGGCGCCCGCGATCGTGATCCCGTCATTGGCGGCGCCCACGCGGATGACGAGCTGCGAGCCCGAGCCACGACCCTCGATGACCACGACCGACGCCTGGTCGACGAAGCTCTTGGCCACGGGGCTGGCGATGAGGTAGGTGCCCGGGGGGATGACCAGCACACCGCCGCGCGCCACGCCGACGGCGTTCAGCGCCGCTTGGAGGGCCGGCGCATCGTTGGCCACGCCGTCTCCGACTGCCCCGTAGTCGCGCAGGTTGAAGGACCCGAGGGGGTCGGGTGACACGGCGTCTGCGGTTCCGGCCTGGATCGCCCAGGCTCCCACGGCAACGGGCGCGGCCGCCGCCAGAAAGGCGCGCCGATCCAAGGCTTTGCTCACACGCCCGCTCCCACCCGTGCCCCTCCGCATCTCTCGTCTGCCGGTGTGGTCCCCGGATTCCTCATCCGAGCATGCCGACGACCCCCAGAGCAAGGCAGGCCGATCAGCCCAGGGCGGCGCCGTAGGCGGCGATCAATTGGTCCACACCACGATCGAGGTTGAAATGCTCCTCGGCGAGGGAACGGCACCGCGTGCCGGTGGCCGGGTCCTCCAGCACGCGATCCAGCTCACGGGCGGCCCGATCGAGCCCGTCGTCGGTCGGGTCCTCGACCACCACGCCGCACTCGTACCGGCGAACGAACGAGTCCATGTCGCCCAGCCCCGGGCTCACCACGACGGGCAGCCCGCACGCCAGGTACTCGCCGAGCTTGGTGGGCGTCGCGGCGGCGCTGCTGATGGGACGCTCGAACGAGCGCAGGCTGAGCCCGACGTGGTGCGACCGCACCTGGGCGGGCATGTCGGCCGGCGGGACGTGGCCGACGGCGACCCCCGCGGCCTCGAGGTCGGCGTCCCACGGCCCGCCCGGTGGGCTGAGCACGGTGAGCTCCGCCGGCCGTCTCGCCCGCACACGCTGCAGGAATCGGATCGTGGTGGGCACGTCGTAGAGCCGGTTGAGGGTTCCCGCTAGCAGCAGGCGTAGCGGATCGGGCGGGGGAGGCCGGCCGGGTGTGAACCGCTCGAGGTCAGCGCAGGTCGTGACGACGCGAGCCTTGGCGGCGACGCCGGCGCCGTGGCGCTTGTCGAGGATGTCGATGGCGCGCTGGGTGAGCGTGATGATCCCGGCGCTGGCTCGTGCCGCCCTCGACTCGACGGTCCGGAGCACGCGCTCCTCCGGCGACCCGGGACGGAGCATGCCCTGGTTGATGCGCTCCTCCCGCCAAAAGGCCCGGACATCCCAGACCCACGGCCCGCAGCGGCCGAGGAGCGCGGAGGCGGCGGCGAGATCGGCACGAGCGTGTACCAGCCGGGCCCCGGTGATGTACCGGGCGGCGCGTGCCACCCGCGCCACTCCACCCGCGGCCCCGCCCCGACCGAAGGCGTGGGGCCGCCAGGTCACGCCCACGTCGGCCAGCCGCTTGGCGACGGCTTCGGACGGCGCGCCGATCTCGTACGAGTCGATCGTCACGGTCAGTCCCCGCTGGCCCAACCGCTCCACGTACGGCAGTACCTGTGACACCCCAACCCCCTCCGCCAGCGAGTCGAAGCTCAGATACGTCAGCGGCGGCAGGCTCGTTGCGGGCGTCGGCACCCGACAGCATTAGCACCGTCGTGCAGAGCACGGCGCCGAGGACGCGACGCGAGTGCCAACTCAGCTGAGCCGCGCTCGCACGGCCGCACGGTCAAACGGCGCTGCTAGGCGAGTGGCTCCGGCCGACTCTTCGCCGCGATAGGGCCGGCCCTGGGAGCCGCAGGTCGTTGGCTGCGCCAGAGCGGCTGCCGGACCCTTTGTCCGCGGGCGGAAGGCTTTCCCGGGCGTGTCGGCGCACGAGATCGGTGAAGCCTCGCCTTGACGGCCAACGTCGTCACTGACCACAGGACGGTCGTGTGTAATCGGTCCATTGCGGCCCCAGGCAGCCCCACGCGCTCAGCGCCTGCACCGGCACGTCTGCGCGACTCGTCCCCGGGCCAGCGAAGCCGCCGCCGATGGGCGTTATCAGGCATCAAAGCCGCACGGCTTCGCATGATATGGCGCGCTCCGAGCTGACCGAGTGTGGCCCGAGCGCGCAAGGGCGGCTGTGGACGTTTCCGAGCGCCCGCGGGCCGCTGTCGGAGCCGCAGCGACCGGAATTGAGGCTTCGCCGGCCGACCAGCGTGACAGCCGACGAGCATCGGCCGATCCGAGGTAGCGTCCCAACTCGTGCGAATGGCCGGCCTGTCGTCCGGCCGTGAACCCGTTCTGACCTGCTCACGCGCCGCACCGCGAAGACGCTGGTCTTTGGACTGAATCGGCACTCCACTGCGGCCCGCGAGGTTCCGCCTTTTCGCGTTGCCCGGACTGGCGCAGCCCGCAGGCCGATATGCATGACACGCCGCACCTCCCGCGGCTCCGCCCCGAGCTACTCTCCAGTCGTGACTACCGTCACACATCCGCGGTGTCGAGAACCTTGAGCGATGGTTACGGAGAGGCTGTCCACGTGTCGGAACGTACTTGTATAGCGGGTAGGTCGCGCGGAGGGTGAGGGTCCACCACTGAGCGCGCGCGGTTTGGTAGACCGTCGTCGTGGTGGCGGAGGAGCGCATCGCAGCGCTGGAAGCGAAGCTCGCAGAGCTGGCCGAGGCGCTGGCCGCCCGCGACGCCCGCATCGCCGAGCTGGAGCGGCTGCTGGAGGAGGCCCGGCGGGCCGGCAAGCGCCAATCGGCGCCGTTCTCCAAGGGCGACCCGAAGGACGAGCCGGCCAAGCCGGGCCGCAAGCGCGGCGACGCCCACGGCCGCCACGGCCACCGCATGGCCGCTCCCGATCCCGACCGGACCCTCGACGCACCGCTGCCGGCGTGCTGCCCGCACTGCGGGGACGGGGTCGACTTCGAACGGTGGGCCGAGCAGTACCAGACCGAGCTGCCCGAACCGCGCCCCGTCGTCACCCGGTTCCGGATCGGCGTCGGGCGCTGCCGGGGCTGCCGACGCCGGCTTCAGGGCCGTCATCCCGAGCAGACCTCCGACGCCCTGGGGGCGGCCGCCGCCCAGCTCGGGCCCCGGGCGCTGGCGTGGGGAACGTGGCTGCACTACGGGCTGGGCCTGAGCTTCGGGAAGTGCTCGGCGCTGCTGGGCCGCCTCGGCATCGGCGTCACCGCCGGGGCGATCTCCTCGGGGTCGTCGTCGACGGGCACCGACCTGGTCCCCACCCATGCCGCCGTCAAGGCCCACGTGGGCAGCGCCCCGGCGCTGACCATGGACGAGACGGGCTGGCGCATCGGGGGCGCCAAGGCGTGGCTGTGGGTGGCCGCCACCGACGACGCCACCCTCTACGACGTCGCCCGGGGCCGAGGGTTCGAGCAGGCCACCGGCCTCGTCCCCGCCGACTACGCCGGGGTGATCGTGCGCGACGGCTGGGTCGTCTACAACTCCTACGACAAGGCGTCGCACCAGAGCTGTGTTGCTCACCTGATGCGGCGGTGCCACGAGATGGCCGAGGACCTGCCGGCCTGGGCCCGGTCCACGCCCCGCCTCGTCGCCGAGCTGTTGGGCGAGGCCCTCGACGCCCGGGACCTCGACGCCGCCGGC
>JBOGIC010000007.1:0-13612 GCA_050744985.1 Acidimicrobiales bacterium | reverse complement strand
GGCATCGGTTCGGTGAACGAGCTAGTGGGGATGACCCTCCTGCTCGCCGTCAGCTGGGCGTTCCCCATCCTGGTGCTCCGGTCCGAGGAGACCGAGGCGTTCCAGCTGGACGAGGCCTTCTTCGTGGCCATGGCGCTGTTGTTGCCGCCGGCCGGCGTCATCATCGGCTTCGCGGCCGGGATCGCCCTCGGGTTGTGTGTCCGGCGGCGACCCTTCGTGCGGGCGGTGTTCAACGTCGGCCAGACGGTGACGGCCACCGGCCTCGGCCTGGCCGCCATGTACCTCATCGCCGGGCACTGGGGTACAGACCTAACCCCCCACGTGATCGCCGGCGCCCTCGTGGGCACGGCTGTGTTCGTGCTGGCCAACAGCGCCATCGTGTCGGTGATCATCTCCTTTACCGAGGAGCGACCGGCGGCGCGGGTGTTCATGGAAGGCCTCGATGTCCGCGTCCTGGCCTCCGCCGGCGGCGCGGCCCTCGGCCTGCTGGCCGCCATCGGCGCCACCGCCCACCCGTGGGCCCTGCTCCTGGCCGCCATCCCCATGGCGACGCTCAACGTCATCCTGCACGAGCACGCACGCGCCCACCGCCAGATGCAGCGCGCTCAGGGCCTGCTGACCGTGGCCAACCAGGTGCACGCCGCCGTGGCCCTGGGGAATCTCGAACGCGTCGTCGTCGCCTCGACCAAGTCGGTGCTCCACTGCCGCGAGGTGCGCTTCGACACCGACCTGCCCCGGGTGGCGGAGATCGGGGCGTGGGTGCCCGACGACGAGGCGATCCGCTGGTTGATCGCGGGCCAGCCCATCGGCTTCGAGCGGCTCGGCGACTCCGAGCGCGAGCTGCTCGAGGTCATCGCCGGGATCACGGCCGTGGCGATGCAGAACGCCCGCCTGCTGGAGGAGATCCGCCACCGCGCCATCCACGACGCCCTGACCGACCTGCCCAACAAGGTGCTGTTCGTCGATCGCCTCGAGCACGCCCTGGCGTCGAATGCCCGGCTCGGCAAGCGCATGGCGGTGATCTTCCTCGACCTCGACCAGTTCAAGGTCATCAACGACAGCCTGGGTCACGAGACGGGCGACCAGGTCCTGCTGGGCGTCGCCATGCGCCTGAAGGCGGCGCTGCGACAGGAGGACACCGCGGCGCGCCTCGGGGGCGACGAGTTCGCCGTGCTGTGCGAGAACGTCGAGAACGTCGAGAACGGGCTGATGATCGCCGAACGGGTCCGGGTGGCGGCGTCGGGCCCGTCGGTCGCCAACGGCGTCGAGCTGGAGGTGTCCGCGTCGGTCGGTGTGGTCCTGGTGGAGCCCGACTGCATGATGACGGCCGAAGCGCTCCTGCAGGCGGCCGACACGGCGATGTACCGGGCCAAGGAGCGCGGACGCGACCGCGTCGAGATGTTCGACGACGGGCTGCGCAACAAGGCCTTCCTTCGCCTGGAGACCGAGACCACGCTGCGGCGGGCCATCGACGACGGCCGCCTTCGGGTCTTCTACCAGCCGATCGTCGAGGTGACGTCCGGGCGCGTCGTCGAAGTCGAGGCCCTGCTCCGCGTCGAGACGCCGAACGGCAGCATGCTGTCCCCCGCCGACTTCATCGAAGTGGCCGAGGAGTCGGGCCTGATCGCCACCATCGGCGTCCACGTGCTCGACGAGGCGTGCCGTCAGGCCGTGCGCTGGCTGGACCACTTCGGCGCGGTCGCGCCGCGCCGGGTCGCGGTCAACCTCTCGGCCCGCCAGCTGAGCCGGGCGCCGGTTCGGGAAACCGTCGAGGCCGCTCTGGCCGCGACCGGATGCCGTCCCGACATGCTCTCGCTCGAGCTGACCGAGACGGTGCTGATGGAGGCGGACCAGCAAGCTCGCGACGGCCTGGACGAGCTCCGGGCGATCGGCGTGGCGCTCGGTCTGGACGACTTCGGCACCGGCTACTCGTCGTTGGCCTACCTCAAGCGCGTCCCCGTGAACTTCCTCAAGATCGATCGCGACTTCGTCGCCGGTCTCGGCCGCAACCCCGAGGACGACACCATCGTCGGCGCCATGATCGACCTGGCTCGGGCGCTCAGACTGGCGACGGTCGCCGAGGGGGTCGAGACGGTCGACCAGGCCGCTCGGCTGCGAGTGCTCGGCTGCGACCGGCTGCAGGGTTACCTGTTCGCCCGCCCCATGCGCGCCGCCGAGCTGGAGGCCATCCTCACCGGCGAGACGGTCTGGAGCCGCGGCTTTCCCTCTCTGCTCCCACAGCCGTAGTGCATCAACCGTCCATCCGGACAGACCCTCGGCGAGCACGCCGCCACCCTCCCAGCGCGCCGGACCGGCGCACCGCCCGCCGCCAACCGCGAACCTCGATGTCCCCGGCGGTTGACCGCGCGGCGCGGGACAGCTGCGCCAGCCGGATCAACTGTTCCTGGTGCTCACGGACATGCTGTTCGATGGCGATGGGGTGCGTCATGCCGGCATCCTGCTCGGGGATGCGGCCTCGAACCAGTGGCAGAAAAGCCATCGCGCGGTAAATTCCTGCCATGCACGTCGTCGCGACCGTCGTGAGTGCCAACGTGGCGATGTTCGAGCTAGGAGTGCCCTGCGAGATTTTCGGGCTCGACCGCTCCGACCTGGTGGACCCGTGGTACGCCCATCGGGTGTGCGCCGGCTCGCCGGGCCCGCTGATCAGCTCGGAGGGCGTCGTCGTGCAAGCTCCCTACGACCTCGACGAACTGGATCGGGCCGACACCATCGTGATCCCCGGCTGGCCCTTCGAGTCCGTCCCGATGAGCGAGGGGCTGCTGACCCGGCTGCGACGGGCCAACCAGCGTGGCACGCGGATCCTGTCGGTCTGTACGGGCGCGTTCGTGCTCGCCGCCGCCGGGCTCCTCGACGGGCGTCCGGCGACAACGCATTGGATGCATGCCGACGAGTTGGCGCGCCGGTACCCGAAGGTCAGTGTCGACCGGCGCGTCCTCTACATCGACGACGGCGACATCCTCACGTCCGCCGGAACGGCAGCCGGCATCGACCTCTGCCTGCACGTGGTGCGCCTGGACCACGGAGCCGAGGTGGCGAACGCCGTCGCCCGCCGGATGGTCGTCCCGCCCCACCGCGACGGTGGCCAGGCTCAGTACGTCGACCTCCCGGTCCCGCCGGCGGGCAACGACGACGGGTTGGCGGGGCTGCTGAGCTGGATGCTCGAGAATCTCCACCGGCCGCTGGGCGTCGACGAGCTGGCTCGCCGGTCCGCCATGAGCCCGCGCACGTTCGCCCGTCGGTTCCGCGCCGCTACCGGCACCACGCCCCACCAGTGGCTCCTCGGCCAGCGGGTTCTGTTCGCCCAGCGCCTCCTCGAAAGCACCGACCAGACGGTGGAGCAGGTGGCGGCGAGATGCGGCTTCGCCACTGCGGCGAGCCTGCGGGCGCAGTTCAAGCGCGAGCTGGCGGCGCCACCACAGGTGTACCGGCGGGCGTTCCGCCAGACGAACGGCGAGTAGCGAGACCGCGGCTCGCCCTGGTCAGATCAGATGACGGCGCGCACCTCGGCGAAGTGGCACGCGACGGGGTGGCCCTGGCCGCGGTCGACGAGGAGGGGCTCTTCCTCGGCACAGATCTCCTGGGCTTTCCAGCATCGCGTGCGGAACCGGCAGCCGCTGGGCGGGTCGGTCGCGCTCGGGACGTCGCCTTCGAGAACGATCCTCGTGCGACGCCGCTCCGCCCTGGGGTCCGGGATCGGAACGCCCGAGAGCAATGCCTGCGTGTAAGGGTGCCCCGGACGGTGATACACGTCGTCACGGGTCCCGATCTCCACGATCCGGCCCAGGTACATCACGGCGACGCGGTCGCAGATGTGGCGGACGACCGAGAGGTCGTGGGCCACGAAGAGGTAGGCGAGCCCGAGCTCGGCCTGCAGGTCTTCCAGGAGATTGATCACTCCCGCCCGGATCGACACGTCCAGCGCCGACACCGGCTCGTCGAGCACCAGGACGTCGGGGCCCAGGCCGAGAGCCCGGGCGATCCCAAGGCGCTGGCGCTGCCCTCCCGAGAACTCATGCGGGTACCGGTTCGCGTGCTCGGGATTGAGCCCGACGATCCGCAACAGCTCCTTCACCCGGTCGAGACCGTCGCGCCCGTAGAGCCCGTGGACGCGCATCGGATCGGCGATGATGGCCTGGACCGTCATCCTCGGGTTCAGGGAGGCGTACGGGTCCTGGAACACCATCTGCAGCCGGCGCCGGAGCCGCCGTAGCTCCCGCCCTCGAGCCGCCGTGAGGTCATGGCCGTCGAAGCGGATGTGCCCGGCCGTAACGGGCATCAGCCGGAGGATGCAGCGCGCCGTGGTCGACTTGCCGCACCCCGACTCACCCACCAGACCGAGGGTTTCGCCCCGGCCGAGGCTGAACGTGACGCCGCAGACGGCGTGGATCTCGCCCACCGCACGGCGGAACACGCCCGCCCGGACCGGGAAGTGCTTGACGAGACCGTCGACGGCGAGGACGGCGTCGTCCACTGCCGTGGTGCGCTCCTTCCCCTCCGCCGGGCGGCTCACGTAGCGGTCATCTCGGCTCGCAACCCGTCGGCCGTCACGTCGGTCAGGTCATCCGAGAAGAGGCAGGCGCTGTGGTGACCGGGGTCACCGGGCACCGGGGCGAGCTCCGGTCGCTCCCGGGCGCACTCGGGCAGGTGGGCGAGGAAGCAGCGCGGGTGGAATGGGCACCCGGGAGGGACGGCGATGAGCGACGGCGGTTGGCCGTTGATGCGATAGAGGCGGTCCTCCTTCGTGCCCCGATCGATCCGGGCCAGGGACGCAAGGAGGCCCAGGGTGTACGGGTGTCGACACCGGTAGAAGATGTCGTCGACCGGCCCGATCTCGGCCGGGCGCCCGGCGTACATGACCATCACCCGGTCGGCCATCCCTGCGACGACGCCGAGGTCGTGAGTGATGAGCAGGATCGAGGAGTCGGTGCGCTCCTGTATCCGCTCGAGGACGTTGAGCACCTGGGCCTGGATCGTGACGTCGAGGGCCGTCGTCGGCTCGTCGGCGATCAGGATCTCCGGGTCGTTGGCGATGGCCATCGCGATCACCGCTCGCTGGCGCATCCCACCGGAGTACTCGTGCGGGAACTGGTCGACCCGGTCGCGCGGCTTTGGGATCCCCACGAGGTCGAGAAGCGCGACGACGCGCTCGTGCAGCTCCTTGCGGCCGACGTCGTGGTGGTGGACGGAGATGGCTTCGGCGATCTGAGCCCCCACGGTGTACACCGGGTTGAGCGCGGCCAACGCGTCTTGGAACACCATGGCGATGCGCTGGCCACGAATGGGCTGGAGGGCGTTGTCGTCGAGGCACAGGAGGTCCTTCCCGCCGAGGAGGACTTCACCTGTGACCCGCGCCGACTTCGGCAGGAGGCCCAGGATCGCGAGGCAGGTCACCGTCTTGCCGGACCCGGACTCACCGACGATACCGAGAACCTCATTGCGACCGATCTCGAACGACACGCCGTCGACCGCCTTGACCACACCGTCGTCGGTAGGGAACTCGACGCGGAGATCGCGGACGGCCAGCGGGACGTGCGCCCGATCCTTGGGGACGTCGGGCAACTCGATGTGCTGGAGGTCGCCTTCGTCGCCGTCGTCCATGGTCAGTGGCGCCCCGACTGGGGGTCGAACGCGTCCCGCAGACCGTCACCGATGAAGTTCACCGCCAGGACGGTCACGAGCAGAAAGAGGCCGGGAAAGTAGATGAGGTGCGCCTTGTCGGTCCCGACCGCCCCGCGAGCGTCAGAGATCATGCGCCCCCACGACGTGGTGGGCGGCTGGACCCCGAAGCCCAGGAACGACAACGTCGACTCGGTCACGATGGCGACGGCGATCGCCAGCGTCGCGTTCACGAGGATCGGCCCGACGACGTTGGGCAGGATGTGGCGGCCGATGATCCTCGTGCTCGACGCGCCCGAGACGCGGGCGGCGTCCACGAACTCCTTCTCCTTGATCGACAGCACCTTCCCGCGCACGACCCGGGCGATGTACATCCAGCCGAGGCCGGCGAGCACAAACACGATCGTCCTGGTGTCGTCGCCGAACTTCTTGATGGCGATGGCCAGGATGGCGATGGCGGGAACGACCAGGAAGAGGTCGGTGACCCGCATGAGGATCTGTTCCGACATGCGCCCGAAAAAGCCCGCCAACGCGCCCAGGAAGGTGCCGACGATGGTGGCCAGCAGGGCGACCGCAATACCTATCTTCAACGAGATCTGCCCGGCGTACAGGATCTCGGTGAGCTGATCCCGCCCCAGGTCGTCAGTGCCGAACCAGTGAGCCGCCGACGGTGGCGTCGCCCCCAGCAGCAGATCCTGGTGGTTCTTCGGGTAGGGCGCCACCCAGCGGGCACCGAAACATGCGAAGAACAGCAACACCAAAGCGAACACGGAGATGACCGCCATCCGGTGGCGCAGAAAGCGACGCCAGAACAGAGACCACTGGCTGCGGGGAGCGGGCTCGGGCGTGCCGAGGAGCTCGAGCTCCATGCCCGCCGCATGGGAAATGGCGTGCGTGGGCGCCGCCGTCTCCAGGGGTTTGCCGTCCTGGATCGTCACGACAGCCGGATCCGCGGATCGAGCACGGCGTAGAGGATATCCGCCACGAGATTGAACAGGATCACGAACGACGCGACGATCACGGTCCAGACGACGAGGACGTTGGCGTCACCCAGAACGAGAGAGTCGATGAACAGCCGCCCCATGCCCGGAATCGAGAAGATCTGCTCGGTGATGACGAGACCGCCGAACAGCAGGCCGATGTCCAGCGCCATCACCGTGACGAGTGGGATCAGTGCGTTTCGCAAGGCATGCTTGTAGATCACCCGGCGACGCGGGACGCCCTTGGCTCGCGCCGTCCGCACGTAGTCCGCCGACATTGCATCGAGCATCGACGCCCGTTGGTAGCGGCTCCAGCTGGCGATGATCTGCACGGTCAGCACCAAAACGGGCAGGAACAGGTGGCGAGCATAGTCGGCGAAGCCGGGGTTGACGGAGGAATGCAACCCGACGAAATAGAATATCGGCTCAGAAAGATTGAACCAGTCTCGTGGATAGACAGCGAGAAACTGTATGGCGATAAGGCCGAACCAGAACGGAGGCATGGCCAAGCCGACGAACGCGATACCGGTCAAGGCATAGTCGGACAGCGAGTATTGTCGGACGGCGGAGTAGACTCCGACGCTAACGGCCACGATCGCGGCGATAAGAATACCCCAGAAGATGAGCTGGATCGTGTTCCAGAACGCTCGGCGGATAATCGGGAAGACTCGCTCACCGGACCGGTCGCTCTCCCCCCAATCACCCCGCACAAATTTGATGAGCCAATCCTTGTACTGGACAGGGATGGGCTTGTCGATCCCGAGCTCGTGACGCGCCCGCTCCACCGCTTGGGGGTCCCGAGACTGGCGCAACCGGTCGGTCGGGTCGAAGGTGAGGCGTACGAAGCTGAACAGCAGGAACGACGCCACGAGCAGCACGGGGATCGAATAGAGGACGCGGCGAAAAACGAACGTCAGCATGCGAATCCCGGATCACCCGGAGGGCACACCCCGCCGTCGCGGCATCCCCGATCAGATGGCCTCCCGGCCATGCGTGGCGCTCGCTACTTCTTCAGGCCCCAGCCAGTCATCTGCCAGAACGGGCCCTGGATCGGGTTGTCGGCCACCGAGCCGGCAATCTTGTCACTGGTCAGAAGGATGTTGGGGAGAGGGTCCAACGGGAAGATCGCGGCGAAGGCGGCGAGGGCGTCGTCGCCCTTCTTGTTGGCCGCTTGGGCGGCTGATTCGTTGAGCTCGGCCTCGGTCTTTCCGTAGTTCGCATCCAGATCGGCATTGCTCGTTCGCGTCCAGTTGTTGCCAGAGAACTTGTTCTGAGCCGTTGGGATATTCTTGGAGCAGAACAGGTTGCAGTTGCTCGGGTAGAACGACGTGAGGACGTTGGCGTACAGGGCGACCTGGAAGTCACCCTTCGGGAGCTGATCACCGAACAGGTCGCCGGACTTCTGGTTGTTTACGGTCATGGTGAACCCGGCTTCCTTCAGCTGCTGCTGGACGATCTGCTCGGTCAGCTCACGACGCTTATTGCCGGCCGTCGTCTTCATCTCGAACGTCGCCGGCTGCCCGCTCTTCTGCCAGATGCCGTCCGAACCCTTCGTCCACCCGGCCTTGGTCATGATGTCGTTGACCTTCGTCAGGTCCTTCTTGTAGTTGGCGAAGGCATTGGTCGATGCATACGGCGACAGGATCGGTGCCGTCACGGTTTGCAGCGCCTTCGTGATGCCGAGCTTGCCGAACAGGCGGTTCACGATGGCGTCACGATCGATCGAGTAGCCGACGGCCATGCGGAAGTTGATGTCGTCGAACGGCGCTTTGCCGTCGTTGATCCAGAGCGCTTCGGCGTTGCCGGTCTGGTCGGTGTACTGGGCTTTGATGCCGGGGATGCCGGCGGTGATCTGATCGACGGCGTCGAGCTGCGGCTGCGGGTAGCCGCCGAGCACCTCACCCGCCTTGATCGCCTGGAACTCGGCCGACGTGTCGCTGATCAGCTTGAAGATCACCTTGTCGAGCTTCGGCTTGTCACCCCAGTAGGCGGTGTTGGGCACGATCACCCACTCGACGCCCTTGGTCCAGTGATCGAGCTTCCAGGGACCACCCGACCAGGTATAGCCGTCCTTGATCTCAGAGTGCTCCTTCACCAGATGGGAGGGATAGATGCCGAACTGGCCGCCGAAGAGGGTCGTCTTCCAGTCGGCGTACGGCTCCTTGAAGGTCACGACCGCGGTGTCGGCTTTGCTGTTGTCGACGGTCTCGATCTTGTCGTAGCCCGTGCGGTCGTAGACGTCGGTGCCCTGCGCGACCTGCTGCCATGTGAACTTGAAGTCTGTCGAGGTGATCGGCACCCCGTCGGACCACTTCGCTTGCGGACTGATGTGGTAGGTCACCACCTGCTTGGGCGTCGTCGTCAGTTCGGGCTCGCCGGTGAGCAGGCTGGTGGGCTTGGCCACCCACCCGTTGCCCTGTGGCTCAACGGAGTAGGCCCGCGGCATGGTGAGCGCACCGATCGACCAGAAGAACCAGCTGGTGCCGCCGCAGCTACCGATCCAGTCAGTGCAGTCGCCCTCCTGCTCCGCGGCCAGCACAAGCGTGCCACCGGTGGGCACCTCGTTGGCGGCCTGTGTCGTCGGGGTCTGAGAACCCTCTTGGTTGTCGCTTCCGCACGCGGCTGCCACCAGGGCCATAACGAGGCCGAAACAGACCGACAAGCTCCTGATCCGTACCAAGCGCATCCGTGCACCCCCAGGCTCGTCGTCTCTATCAATTGAACCACTCGAGGGACCGGATCGTTGTGCGGACGGGCGTATTCCCGCGCCGGAACGAAAATTGCGGGAACCCTCGACCGACGGCGAGGCGCAGATGGGGCCGTGAGGGCTTGTTCCGAGTCGCGAGTGCGGCGGCTGTCGAGGCGGATTCGGCGTGAAAGGACCCCCGAGTGACAGACTGCTCGACAGCCAAACGGAGGGAGCGACAGTGCGCACATCACTGGTCGTTGGTTCGCTCGTGGCACTTGCGCTGCCGATATCGATCGCCACCCCGGGGGCTGGAGCGGCGGGATCGGCAGGCCCGGAGGAGTACGTCGTGCTGTACCGGGCAGGCGCCTCGCAGACGGCCGCCCGCCAAGCCATCCGGCAAGCGGGCGGTCTCGTGGTCCGGGAGAACACCGATGTCGGCGTCGCCACCGTCACGTCGGGGGACCCCGACTTCCTCGTCCGCGCCACCGCTGCGGGAGTGATCGAAGGCGTCGCCCACAACCGCGTCATCGGGTCGGTCCCGCCACAGTCGCGCCCGAAAGCGGACGTCGAGCGGGTTCGGGAGGCCGTGGCCAGCCGGATCGGCCAGTCCGCCCCAGCCGCGGCGGCAGCGGGCCCCGAGCCTCTCGCGCCGCTGCAGTGGGACATGGCCATGATCCGGGCCACCAGCGGCGAGTCCTACGCAGTCCAGCGTGGCGACCGACGGGTGATCGTCGGGATCATCGACACCGGGATTGACGGGGCTCACCCGGACATCGCCCCCAACTTCAACGGCGCCCTGAGCCGCAACTTCACGACCGACATCCCGCTCATCGACGGTCCGTGCGCCGACGAGCTCGACCACTCGTGCGCCGACCCGCCCGACGTGGACGAAGACGGCCACGGCACGCACGTGGCCGGCATCGTCGGCGCGGCCATCAACGGCCTCGGTATCGCAGGCGTGGCGCCGAACGTCACGCTGGTAAATCTCCGTGCCGGCCAGGACTCCGGGTTCTTCTTCCTGCAACAGACGGTCGACGCGCTCACCTTCGCCGCCGACCACGGCGTCGATGTGGTGAACATGAGCTTCTTCACCGATCCCTGGCTCTACAACTGCCCGAACAACCCCGCCGACACGCCGGCGGAGCAGGCCGAGCAACGAACCGTCATCGCCGCTACCCAACGGGCGCTCGACTACGCGTACGCCCACAACGTGACGCTCATCGGGGCCGCGGGCAACGAGAACACCGACCTCGGCCACCCCACGATCGACAACACGAGCCCCGACTACCCGCCGGGTACGGCGACGTCCCGCACCGTCGACAACTCCTGCCTCGTCCTGCCCACCGAGGGGCACAACGTCATCAGCGTCACGGCCCTGGGGCCGAGCATGACGAAGGCGGACTACTCGAACTACGGCACCGAGCAGGCCGCGGTGTCCGCCCCGGGCGGGTACTTCCGCGACAGACTGGGCACCCCGTTCCATCGCACGGTGGCCAACCTCGTGCTGTCGGCCTACCCGGAATCCGTGGGGCGGGCCAACGGCGACATCGACCAGAACGGAGCCCCGACCACGCCGTTCGTGGTCCGGGACTGCAACGCCGGCGGGTGCGCGTACTACCAGTACCTCCAGGGCACCTCCATGGCGGCGCCCCATGCGGCGGGCGTGGCCGCCATCGCGGTGAGCCGCGTTGGGGTGTCGGACTTTCGCCAAGGGGGCCTGTTCCTCCCCGCCGCGACGACGCAGGCCGTGCTGGAGCGCACGGCCACCCAGCACGACTGCCCGACGCCGCGACTGCAGTCCTATGCCGATGTCGGCCGCCCCCCTTCGTTTGACGCCTTCTGCGACGGCACGCGAGCCTTCAACGGCTTCTACGGCTACGGCATCGTCGATGCCCTCGGGGCGGCCACCCTGCGGCCCCGAGTGACGATCTAGCCCGAGGGGCCTGAGGCCCATTTGGCCCCTGGAGCCGCACGACTCATTTCTGCGATCAGCGGCCTTCTACGCACCGGAGTGCCTCAGCGGTGCCGGTGGTACTGGAGGCTATTGGCGCGGCCAGCCGGCTATGGACCAAGCGCCTCGGCGCTCCGGTTACAACGTCACGCCATTTGAACGGCCCCACCTTCCACCACCAGAGTGCGGTTCGTATTCTGTAAGGCCAACTCCACCTATGGCCGACCTGACCCGCCGCCAACTCCTGCGCGCCGCTGCGGCCACCGCGCTCGCCGTGAAGCTGGGCGCCTGCTCGACCGATCGGAACCACCAGCGCGCCCTCGACGACTTGCGGAAGCGGATGAAGGGCACCCTGCTCCTGCCGGGTGACAGCGGCTTCGTCACCGCCACCCTGCCGGCCAACGGCCGCTACAACGACATCTTCCCCATGGCCGTGGCCCAGTGCGCCGACGAGGCCGACGTGGCGACCTGCGTCACGTGGTCACGGGAGAACGGGGTCCCGCCCGTCAGCCGGGGCGGTGGCCACAGCTACGCCGGCTTCTCGACCACCACCGGTCTGCTGATCAACGTCGGCCTGCTCAACGCCGCCAACGTCGACCGGGCGGCCGGAACGGCGGTGTTCGGAGGCGGCGCGCTCAACCAGAACGCCTACGACGCCACCCACGACGGGCCCCTGTTCCTTCCCGGCGGCACCTGCCTCGGAGTCGGCCTCGGCGGCCTCACCCTCGGCGGCGGGATCGGCTACCAGACCCATTGGGCCGGCCTCACCTCCGACCACCTGCTGTCGTCGAGGATCGTCACGGCCTCGGGCGAGGTGCTCGAGATCGACCCGTCGCACGACGCCGACCTGTTCTGGGCCTGCCGGGGCGGCGCCGGCGGCAACTTCGGGATCAACACGTCGTTCACCTACAAACTCGTCGAGGCGCCGGCCAACGTCGGGTTCTACCGGTTCGACTACCGCGGGGCCGACGCCGCCGGCGCCGTGCTCTCGGCCTTCCACCGGGTGCTCCAGGCGGCACCGGCAGCGTTCAATGCCGTGTACGCCGCCCAGGCGACACCCGTCGGCGCGGGTGGTCCCCGGGAGGCCATCGACGTGTTCACCCGCGGCCAGTACGTCGGGCCGCTGTCGGAGCTGCGGGACCTCGTCCAGCCTCTGCTGGCGGCGGCGACACCGACGAAGACGGTCCTGCAGCAGCAGACGTTCTGGGACACCTTCCGCGGCTTCGCCAGCGCCGAGCCGCCGCAGCACAGCTTCGGCGACATCTCCCGCTACGCCGACAGGCCCATCCCCGACAGCGCCGTGGCCCAGCTCATCGACACGTTGGCCGCGTGCCCGAGCCGCTCGACGACGGCCAACGGCTCGTTCTGGTCACTCGGGTGGGTCGGGGGCCCGGTCGTCGACCGCTTCTCCCGCACCGAGACCGCCTACGTGCACCGCAACATGCTCACCTTGCTGCGCCCGACGCCCGACTGGCCCGACGACGCCCCGGCGGCGGTCGGCGACGACCTCCTGGCCTGGACGGACGCCATGATCCGCGTCGTCGACGCCCACACGCCGGCCGCGAGCTACCAGAACTTCCCCAACCGGCGCATCCAGAACTGGCAGCAGCAGTACTACGGCGAGAATTTCCCCCGCCTCGTCGAGGTGAAGCGGACCTACGACCGGGACAACCTGTTCCGCAACGAGCAGAGCATCCCGACCACGTGACCGCGGTCTACAGGTCGAGCACGTAGCCCAGCAGCTGCACCCCCGGCTCGGGGACCCAGTCACGCTCGGGGGCGCGCCGGAACCCGAGGCTGTCGTAGAGGTGGTGGGCGGCGGCCATCATCGGAGTGGTGTGCAGCGACAGGCGGGACCGGCCCTCGGCCCGGGCGCGGTCGATGCACACCTGCATCAGGGCCGAGCCGATGCCCAGGCGCTGGCGGTCGGGGGCCACGACCAGCATGCGGATGCCGGCCTCGTCGTCGGCCTCGAATTCGGCGTAGCGGCCCAGACCCGGGACGTAGGTGACGCTACCCACAAGCGTGTCGAGCACCGCGACCAGCACGACCGCCTCCTCGGCCCGGCTCGCCACGTCGGCCAGGTGGGCTTTGTAGGCCTCGGTCAGCGTCCCCCCGAGGACATCGGCGTACACCGAGACGATGAGGTCGGCGACGGCCTGGTGCTCGGCCGCGTCCACGGGCCGGATGACCAACGGCCCGGTGCGCGCGACGGCAGCGCGGTCGCCGCTCATGCCGCCTGCGCCGGGTGCGGGATGCCGGCGGCGGCGAACAACCGGCGGCGCGCCTCGTCGGCCGCGGGCCCGTTGACGCGGTTGGCGGCGACGACGCCCTCGACCAGGTCGGTCACCACGG
>JBOGIC010000006.1:0-5342 GCA_050744985.1 Acidimicrobiales bacterium | reverse complement strand
GGCCTGCACGGCCATCGACGCGGCCGCCGTCCACCCTTCAATCTCCGCCCGTCCAGCGGAGTCGAGATCGATCCCGTCGACGTGAAAGACAAGATCGGCGTTCTCAAGCTCGATCGCGGCTTCCAGGGCGGCGACACGTCGGGCCAACTCTTCCGCCGTCTGACGAGCCGCCTCGCGCGCACGACGGCGAACCTCCGCGTTGCTGACGACCTCGTATCTTGCGTGCTTTGGACCGCTCACCCCCGCCGCCCCTTCCTGCCGCGGCTCAGTCTAGGCCTGGTCTAGGTCCGGCCTGTCGCTCCGGCTATGGGCCACTCGCTTCCACGAATGCCGGCGGCATCGTCCCGGGATCGTCCGGCGGCATCGTTCGCCGCCTCTCGCCACGGCCCCTATGACCCGCTCTTCTTCTCCTCGTGGTAGGCCTGCTCGACGTTGACGGTCCAGATGTCGTGGTTGGCCCCGAGGATGTTCTCGACCGACAGCATGGCGGTGTACATCGAGTGGTCCTGGTTGTTGTACTTGTGCATCCCGTTGCGGCCGACGGGATAGACGTTGGGCGTGTTGGCGTCGATCCACGCCCGCAGCGTGGCGACGTTGGCCTTGTAGGTGCCGTCGTACATCGGGTACGCCTTGGGCATCCGCACGACATAGCCCGCCTCCACCCGGTCCGCCCGGCCCAGGCCCAGCGCCGCCAGCTCCCGCTTGCCCAGCTCGACCAGGTCGGCGTCGTCACTCACCCAGAGGTCGTCCCCCTCGAAGACGAAGTACTCGAGGCCGAGGCAGGTGCGACCCTCCTTCACCATGTACGGCGACCACGACCCGAAGTTCTGGATGCGGCCCAGGCGCACCTCGGGCGAGTGGACGTAGATCCAGTTGTCGGGGAACCCGTCCGCCTCCGGCACGACCAGCGCGATCGTCAGGAAGTCCCGGTACGTGAGGGCGTTGGCGGCGGCCAGCACGTCGTCGGGTGGGGGCGGGTCCATGATCTTGACGAGCGTGGTGATGGGCATCGACGACACGACGTGCGTCGCGTCGTACCGGGTGGGCACGCCGTCGTGTTCGGCGGTGACGGCCACCGCCCGCCCGCCCTCGTGGTGGATGCGGGAGACGGCCGACTCCATGACGACCTTGGAGCCCTGGGACTCGACGAGCTCCCGGCACCGCTCCCACATCATCCCGGGCCCGTACTTCGGGTACTGGAACTCCTCGATGAGGCTGGTGATGTCCTTCTGGTTCTTCTTGGGCATCACCGCGTTCATGACCGCCTTGAACAGCGACAGGTTCTTGATGCGCTGCGCCGCCCAGTCGGCCTTGATCTCGGTGGCGGGCACGCCCCACACCTTCTCCGTGTAGGTCTTGAAGAAGATGCGGTAGAGCCGGTTCCCGAACCGGGCCGAAACCCAGCCCTCGAACGACGTCTGGTCCTTCGGCTTGTTCACCCGCGCCCACAGGTACGACGCCACGCACTTGGTGGCCTCGACCGCACCCAGGCCCTTGAGCGCGTTCATGGGCTTCAACGGGTAGTCGAAGAACGAGCCGTTGTAGTAGATCCGGCTCATCCGGGGGCGCAGCAGGAAGTCCTCGTCGGGCAGGATCTCGTGCCACAGGTCCTCGACGGCCTTCACCTTGGTGAAGAACCGGTGGCCCCCGATGTCGAACCGCCAGCCGTCGCGCTGGGCCGTGCGGCTGATGCCGCCCACCACGGAGTCAGCCTCCAGCACCGTGGCGGTCACGCCCTGCTTACCCAGCTGGTAGGCCGCGGTGAGGCCGGCGGGGCCGGCTCCGATCACGACCGGCTTCAGCTGGACATCGTCGTCACTCAACGTCGGATCACCCCACTGGCCCCCGGAAGCGGATCAGGCCGGGCCGCTCGAAGTACCGGGTGGACACCTTGACCGGCCGGTCGCTGATGGGCCGTAGCTCGTCGAGCTCGGACAGCAACGCCTGGCACTTGGCCTTGAACGTGCGGTATCCGGGCGCCCACACGACGAAGACCTCGTGGGCCGGTCCGGCCCGTTCGATCAGCATCTCGGCGAACGCCGCCGGGTCGGCCGCCTTGCTGAACTTGGCGTAGTCGACCCAGTCGACGAACTCGGGCCGGGTGGCCCGCGGGAACGTCAACTGGTCGAACTCGTTCCCGGCCGCTCCCAGCTCGCGGGTGACCGACGGCCCGAGCTGGTCGGGGCAGTAGGCCACCACGTCGCCCGGCTGCGCGTTGGCGGCCAGGGCCTGCGCCACCTTGGCGGCGCTCGTGCGGTCGCCGACGACGTTCGGGAAGCTGGCCCACAGCCCGGCGATCACGGCGACGGCCAGCAGCCCGTGGTAGACGCGCCGGTCGACGAAGACCTGGGCGCCCAGGGCCACCAGGATGATGAGGAACGGGTAGACGACGGCGGCGTAGCGCACGGCGAAGGCCGACCGGGAGATCTGCCCGGCGACGACGGCGACGGCCAGGGTGGCGAAGGTCACCGCGGCCAGGGCCGATCCCGGGGCGCGGGGGCGCAGCTCGAGCAGCACCCGCCGGTTGTCGACGGGCCAGCCGAACAGGGCCAGGAAGACGAGGCCGAAGTACATGAGGCCGAGCACCAGCCCCGGATCCCAGTAGCCGCCGGCAAACTGCGTGACCGTGTCGAAGATCGAGGAGAAGTCCGGCGGCTTGCCCCAGGGGGTCCCGGTGTGGCTCGTCTGGTAGAGGAACACGGGCAGCCACGGCAGGAACAGCAGCGAGCCGGCGCCCATCGCGACGATGGCCCGGCGGGCACCCGTCCGGTGCGGTTGGGCGCCCCGGCGCATCACGACGGCGAGCACCAGCCCGACGGCCGCCACCAGGTAGAACGCCCAGTACTGGGTCAGCAGTAACAGGCCGGTCGCCACTCCGAGCACGACCGCCGGCCTGCGCCCGCCGCCGTCCAGCAGGGCCAGGATGGCCAGAAGGCCGACGAGCACGAAGACCATCACGAGGCTGTACATGCGGGCCTCGGTGGCGTAGCGCGCCCCGAACGGCCCGCTGGCGAGCAGCACCGTGGCCGCCCACGCCGTCCTGGTGCCGCCGAGCCGTCGGGCGGCGAACCACATGAGCGGCAGCGTCGCCACGCCGAACAGCCCGGGCAGGAGCCGCACCGCGAGCGTCGACGTGCCGAACACGTCCGTCCACGCATGCAGGATCAGGTAGTACAGCGGCGGGGCGCCGTCGTGGCGCAACGCCTCCGTGAGCTCGCCCAGCGGGAGCCGGGCGATGTTGACGGTGAGGGCCTCGTCCAGCCACAGGTGCGACCATGAAGCGAAGCGGAGGAACACGCCGATGGCCAGCACGGCGATGACCGCGATCCGCAGCGCCCGGCCCGTACCGTCGCCGGCCGCGTCCGGCGGCGCCGGCGCGGGCCGCGGCTCGGCCACACGCACCGGAACGGGCTGGTCGGACGGCGGATCGGCGCCGCGATACGTCAGGTCCACGGCCGGATCGTAACTTGGGCTTGCGCGAGGGGAATCGCGCGGTGGGTGGCGCTACGTGCCGCGATTGCGGGCAGGGACGGGCTCCGATCGCTTGGCGCCGACGCTGGCGGGCTGCAGGGGCTCTTCGGGCACCTCGTCGAGCGACGGCTCGTCGGTGGGCCCGGGATCGAGGTCGACGGGCCCCCGCCGGAACCACACGACCACCGTGACGATCCCCGCAATCGTCAGCATCCACGCCAGCGCATCGACGGGTGTGTACCCGAAACGCATCGACACGTGGTTGGACGTAGGCGTGACCACCATCAGGTTGGGCGTGACGCGGTACACACCGCTGGCGCCCTTCACCTTCCAGCTCGGGAAGTAGGAGACCTTCACGAGCACGGGCGATCCCGTTCGGTCGACATCGAAGGAGATGGAGTTGTCACTCGTCTTGATGTTGCGCACGCCGGCGTCGGGCACCGGCACCTTCGGTGGCGTGTCGACGGCGACGCCCGAGCCGACCTCGACCGTCGCCCCGGCAACCGAGTGGAGCGCCACCCTCGGCCAGTCCCTGGGGCCCGATGCGGCCAGGGGCACGTCGTGGGCGTCAGGGTCCATGAACCAGTTCACCGACAGGTCGAGCCAGGGTCGTTCGCCCTTGGGCAGGTCGGTGACCACGGCCGGCTTGAAGGCCAGGGGCGTGACCAGTTCGGACCCGCTCACCTCGTAGACCTTCCAGCGCCCGGTCGTGGCGACCAGGCGGAGGTCGGGATGCCGGTCGGCCTGGGTGATGGCCTCCTCGGAGAACGCCAGGTAGTACCGGCTGCCCAGCATCTTGAGGTGCTCGATCCCCATGTTGAACGCCTCGGGCTGGACGGCGCCGCCCTGCATCAGGTTGCTGTAGGGCAGGTCACGCTGGGGGTTGGACGGCCCCTTCGAGACCTCGCCGGCGCTGAGGAAGTGGTACGGCGTGGTCGCCGACGACTCGAAGTACAGGCCCTCCATCGAGCCGATGCACTGGTCGGTCCAGAACGGGAGCAGCATCAGGGCCATTGGCGTGCCGAACCGGTCGAGGTTGGACTCGTACTCCCAATGGGCGCGGCCGCACCCGTGGGTGCGACCGACGTTGGCCATGGTGTCGATCACCGCCCGGTACTCGGGATAGGCGTCTTTGCGTTCGTAGCCCGAGAAGTTCCAGCGGGCCCACGAGGGGATGTAGCTGGTGTCGGCCGTGCTCGGCGTCGGGACCCACTTCGGGATGACGCCGAGCGGGAGCCCGACCGCCATCCACACCAGGACGGCGGCAGCGACCGGCGTCGCCCGGACGATGCGCTCGGACGGGTACAGCGGGTCCTTGGCGAACAGCTTCGCGAGCGCTACGCCCAGCTCGGTGACGGCGACGGCGGCCAGGAGGTAGAGGCAGATGTACCAGAACGGCAGGACACGGGCGTTCCAGAGGCGGCCCTGAGGCGCAAAGATGAACACCATGGCCGAGATCGCGGCCATGCCGGTCAGGAACAGTCCAACCTTGCGCCGGTAGGCCACCGAGACGACGGCGCCGGCGATGGCCAGCAGGAGGATCCACCGCAGGCTGTTCGGGCCGTTCCAACGCAGCAGGTTCTTGCTGTACTCGGTGAGCTTCTCCCAGCCCATGTTGTTGGCGTAGGGCATGCGGAACAGGAACGGCACCGACCAGAACGCCGCCAGGAGGGCCCCGACCGCCAGGATGCCGCCGAGGAACCTGGCCCTGGTCTTACCCGGCCGCAGCACGAACAGCAGCAGTGCGCCCACCACGGCGAAGATCGTCGGAAGCAGGTGGCACAGGCCCGTACAGGCGAGCAGCACCGCCGCCAGCGCCCGGTTACGCCCGGTGTCGAGTCCCCGCGCCACCACGCCGAGGAACAGGAACG
>JBOGIC010000005.1:0-5001 GCA_050744985.1 Acidimicrobiales bacterium | reverse complement strand
GTCGGGTCCGGCCCAGGCCACCTCGGGATCGCAGTAGATCGCCCACGGCACGCGGTCGTACTGCACCGGCAGCGCGGTCTCGCCGAGGTGCTGCTTGACGACCAGGATCGCCTCGGCGTAGCCCACGTGGGCCAGCTGCGGCGTGTTGATCAGGTCGCCGACGGCGTAGACGCCGTCCTCGCCCGTGCGCATGTGATCGTCGACGACGACGAAGCCCTTGGCGTCGACCTTCACGTTGGTGTCCTCGAGGCCCAGGCTCTCGGAGAGCGGCCGCCGGCCGACCGACATGACGACGGCGTCCACGGTGACCGACGAACCGTCGCCGAGCTTCACCGTCGTCTGGTCGCCCGTGGGCTCGTGGCCTTCAACCTGGACACCCGTGCGAACGTCGATCCCTCGCTTCTTGAACGACTTCACGACGACGTCGGCCACGTCCTTGTCGCAGCCGGGCAGGATCTTCGGGAGCGCTTCGAGCACGGTCACCTGGGCGCCGAGATCGCTGAGCATGGACGCGAACTCGCACCCGATGGCGCCACCGCCGATCACCGCCGCTGACGCCGGCAGGCGCTCGAGGTCGAGCAGCTCGTCGGAGGTCATGATCGGGCCACCGACCTGGAAGCCGGGCAGCATGCGGGGAACGGACCCGCTGGCCAGGATGACGGCCCTGCCGGTCAGCTCGGTGCCGTCACTGACCTTCACCAGGTGCTTGGGTCCGAGCCGGCCGGTCCCCTTCACGATCGTGATCTTGCGGCCCTTCATCAGCGACTGGAGACCCTTCCAGAGCTGGTCGACCACCTTCTGCTTGCGGGCCTGGGAGGCGGCGAAGTCGAGCCCCGGTTGGTCGGCGAGCACGCCGAACTCCTTGGCGCCGGCGACGGTGCGGAACACCGTGGCAGTCTCGAGGAACTGCTTGGCCGGGATGCAGCCGCGGTGCAGGCACGTTCCCCCGACTTTGTCCTGCTCCACGACGGCGACTCTCAGCTTGGCGGCGGCGGCATAGAGGGCCGCCGCATACCCACCCGGCCCCCCGCCGATGACGACGACGTCGAACGCTTCGGCCATGCCCTCAGCCTAGGGGACGAGCGATCACCCCCCCGGCGGGGGTGATCGCTCCTCGCGCTCAGGGTTGCGGTAGCACCTGCTCGCAGGTCTGGGCCGTCGAGGTCGGCGTCACGAAGCACTGGTCGACCCCGAGCTCGCCGAAGAGGGCGTTGGTGCCGGCACCGCCGAGGAGCCGGTCGTTGCCCGCGCCACCGAAGAGCCGGTCGTTGCCGTCACCGCCGTTGATCTGGTCGTTGCCGGCGCCACCGCAGATCGTGTCGTCGCCGCCCAGGCCAGTGATGTTGTCGTCACCGCCGAGGCCCACGATGACGTCGGGGCCGGCGGTACCGACGATCGTGTCGTTGCCGGCCGTGCCGACGATCGTCGCCGTCTTCCCGTCGCAGTTCAGCGGGTTCACCGTGGTGCTGGTGGTGCTCGTCGACGTGGACGTCGAGGTCGTTGTCGGCAGTGTCGTCGACGTGGACGTGGATGTCGTTGTCGGCAGTGTCGTCGACGTGGACGTGGACGTCGATGTGGACGTGGACGTGGTCGTCGGGATCGTCGTGGTCGTCGTCGATGTGGACGTCGATGTGGACGTCGACGTGGACGTGCTTGTACTGGTCGAGGTCGACGTGCTTGTACTGGTCGAGGTCGACGTACTCGTGCTCGTGCTCGTCGACGTACTGGTGCTCGTGCTCGTCGACGTCGAAGTGCTCGTGCTCGTGGAGGTGGACGTCGAGGTGCTCGTGGACGTGGTCGTCGGGATCGGGACCGTGGTCACGCCCGCCGTGACTTGGCCTATGAACAGGTCACCGTGGAGGCATGAAACGGGGAGGCTGGCGCACGATTCCGTCGGAAGCCCATCCGGCACCATGTTGCCGCCCGCGTCCAGCCTGAACCCGAAGTACTCATGGACCGGGTTGACCGTGAGCGATCCGTCGGGGTTCGTGATCTGCTCGTTGAAGACGATCACGAAGAAGTCCTCGACGGTGTCGTTCAGGTGCACGTGGCCCTGCACCTTGGTGTTCGGCGCGGGGTTGGTGGGGACCGCCGTGGTTCCCGCGGGGTTGGGGTCAGGGTGCGTGGTCTGGAAGTTCGTCGGCGGGGCGGGCCGTCCACACGGAGTGGCTTGGCTGCTGCAGTTGAACCAGTTGCTGTGGACGTCGTAGGTGCCGTTGGTGATCGTGACCGTGGCGGTCGGAGCTGCGTCGGCTGAGGCCGTGACGCTGGCGGACACATTGTCGGCGGTGAAGATCTCCGAGCCGGTGATGTTCGGCTGGAGCGTCGACTTGTTGATGTTGTTGATACTGCTGGTGCTGGTGGCGTGCCCCGTCGGGGCGGGACCGAGCGCGCCATCGGTGTGGACCGTGATGCCGTCGGACGTGAAGATCTGGGCTGGTCCGTAGTTGACTGCCCCTGAGGCGGCGCTGGCGTTCTGCGGGCTGTTCGAGGCATTTGACGCCAGGGTCACAGTCGGCGTCGGACCGTTGTCGGGCTGGCTACTGCCGAAGAGCGTGATGTTGTCGGCCCAGTAGCCCAAGGCGTTGCCCCTGACCGCTGTGACGTTGTTCGCCGCCGAGGCCCCCTGCTGGCCCGCCGTGACCCATGCGGCCGCCGCGAGGAGGCTGACGACGACGCCAACCCGCCCGGCGATCGTTCTGGACTTCACTGTGCTCATCGATCACCAATCCATTCGATCCACGGCGGGCAGGTGTTCCGGGACGTGAAGCTGGTCCGGACAAACGTCGTTCCGGGCGGCGGCAGTACCCGCTGCACCTTGAGATCCAAACTCCCCAGCCTGTGCTTCCGCCGTCTCATGGCCCGCTCACTCCCGTCGTGCACGATGCAACGATCTGCACTGTGCGCCTATGGTCGCTCAGGGTAGCCGACGTGCGGCACGATTCAAGACGCGACCCGGATTGTCAGGGTCGGCGCAGGGGCGGACAATGAGCCAACGGGAGTCAGGCGAGGAGCTGAAGGGGGCCCACGAGGCTTCGGTGCCTCCCGCACCCCTCGTGGAGGTGACCCATCTGGCGGTCTGCTTCGACGGCGAGGTGCAGGCCGTGAGGGACGTGAGCTTCTCCCTCGAGCGCGGCGAGTCGCTGGCGATCGTCGGGGAGAGCGGGTCGGGGAAGTCCACGATCGCCCTCTGCCTGGCCGGGCTGGTGCAGCCGCCCGAAGCGAGCGGCAGCGTACGGATCACCGGCACGGAGATGATGGGGGCGTCGGAAGACACGCTGCGAAGCCTGCGCTGGGCCACGGTCGCCCTGGCGCTCCAGGGGGCGCCGTTCAACCCGGTGACGACGATCGGTCATCAGATCGCCGAACCCCTGCGCGAGCGGCTCGACGTGGGAGGGCGCGATGCCCGCGCCCGGGCGGAGGAGTTGGCGCGTGAGGTCCTCCTCGAGCCCGAACTGCTGGACCGCTACCCACACGAGCTCTCCGGTGGGCAGCGGCGGCGGGCCAGCTTGGCGGCGGTGCTCGCGCTCGACCCCCCTCTGGTGGTGCTCGACGAGCCGACGGCGGGGCTCGATCCGTCGACCCGCAAGCAGCTCGTGGACCGCATCGGGGAGCTCGCCGATGCCCGCGGGTTCGCGCTCCTCGTCATCTCCCACGACCTCCCCGACGCCGCCCGGATGGCTCGCCGGACGATGGTCCTCTACGCCGGCGAGGTCATGGAGGCGGGCGACACCGCACGGGTTATCGCCGAACCGGCCCACCCGTACACCTCGGCCCTCGTCAACGGGTTCCCGGTCATGACGACGACGAAGGACCTGCGGCCGATCCGCGGCCGGGCGCCCGACCCCCGGGCCGTGCCGGCCGGCTGCCCCTACCACCCACGGTGCACCCAGGCCGAGGCCATCTGCACCGAGGCCCGGCCCGAGCTGGTCCTGTCGCGATCGCGGCGCGTCCTGTGCCACTTCGGTGGCCTGAAGACGCTGCTGTCCGGCGACAACATCACGAAGACGTTCGGCCGGGGCCGGCACAGGGAGGTCCGGGCCCTTGCCGGTGTCTCGTTGCTCGTTCGTGAGGGCGAGACGGTCGGCGTCGTCGGCCCGTCGGGGAGCGGCAAGTCGACGCTCGCGAGGATCCTCGCCGGGCATCTGGCGCCAGATTCGGGTCAGGTCGTCCTGGAGGGCGAGCCGTTGCCGACGTCATGGCGGGGCGCCGACCGCATGCGCCGCCGCCGTGTGCAGCTGGTCATGCAGGACCCGGCCGACGCGCTCTCACCCCGCCTCACGGTCGAGGAGCTGGTGCGCGAGCCGCTCGACGTGGCCAAGGTCGCGGACGACGGCGAACGTCGGTCGGCCGTCGCGGAGGCACTCGATCGCGTCGGCCTGCCGACGACGGGTTCGTTCCTCGGTGCTCGCACCCACCAGCTCTCGGGCGGCCAGTTGCAGCGCGTCGCCCTGGCCCGGGCCCTCGTGAGCGGGCCGAAGCTGCTCGTGGCCGACGAGCCGACCGCCATGCTCGACGCGTCCGAGCAGGCGCGCCTGCTGGTCGTGCTCCGCGAGCTCCAGGTCGAGATGGGCCTCGGGCTGGTGTTCATCTCGCACGATCTCGC
The DNA here is from genome assembly GCA_050744985.1 of Acidimicrobiales bacterium. Classification (GTDB taxonomy): domain Bacteria; phylum Actinomycetota; class Acidimicrobiia; order Acidimicrobiales; family AC-14; genus JBOGIC01. The sequence goes on along the minus strand of JBOGIC010000005.1, from coordinate 395 downwards.
CGTCGTCCGGAAGGTGACCGACCGTATCGTCATCCTCGACGAGGGTCGCGTAATCGAGCAGGGTCCGTCCGGCGTCGTCACGACGACGCCGACGAGCGAAACCGGCCGGCTGCTCATCGAAGCCTCGCCCGCGTTTCCCCTGACGGGCGCCGCCGATGGCATGGGAGCGGAGTGAGCGACCCGATCACTGTCACACCCTGTGGTGCACGATGTCGCGATGGACAATGAGGTGAACTGTTGTTACGGTGCTTCGCAGCCTCGGCAGGCCGCGGAGCCGCGTCGCCTCCGTAGGTGCTGGTGGCGGCAGAAGGAGGCACCACGTGAAGACTGGGGCACGCGGGCGCCCGGTGGGACGGCGGCCGGCACGCGCCGTACCGCGGTTGGTCATGGCGGTC
>JBOGIC010000004.1:0-2452 GCA_050744985.1 Acidimicrobiales bacterium | reverse complement strand
ACGAGATGCGCAACGGCGTCGTCGGCGTGCAGCGTCTGCAGGCGGAGCCCGCCGACGCTTTCGGTGGCCATCGTGCCCGTCGACTCGCGGATGATCTCGGGCAGGTCGACCCCGTCGATGACATGCCGGGCCAAGCCGACGGTGTCGAGCCGGGCGACCACCGCGTCGAGGTCGACGCGATCGAGGAGCCCGTCGAGGTCGACCCGGTCCAGGACCGCATCGAGATCGAGTCGTCCGAGCAGCCGCTGGAGGTCGACCCGGTCGAGCACGGCGTTGAGATCGACGTCGTCGACGACCTGCTGCACGTCGACCCGGTCCACGACGGCCGTGATCGTCTGCGACAGCGCCGCGTCGACCACGGCCGCCGTGCGGTGGGTCACGGCGCTGGCGAGCCCGACAGTGGTGCGGACGCCGAAGCCGGCGAGCCGCACCGCCAGGTCGAACGCGCTCCGGGGGAGCGAGCCGGGGGCCTGCGTGGCCCGAACGCCGTGGTCGTCGGGCTCCGGGCTCATGTCAGGAGGACGCCGCCGCCCCGGAGCCGTGCAGTGCCTCCTGCAGCTCCGCCTCGGCCTCCTTCGACAGCGACGACTTCAGCACCGTGCCGCCGTAGGTGCTCAGCGCGTCGAGGGCCTTGTCGGTCGTCATCTGCTCGACGACCATGAACAGCGCCGATGTCCCGGGCTGCATCAGGTCGCGTACCTGGGCCTGGAACTCCTGGTCGATGCCGAGCTTGGCGACCTTGCCCATCATCGCCCCCATCAGGGCTCCGACGGCGACACCCAGGACCGGCACGAAGAACAGCACGCCGAACAGCAGGCCCCAGAACATCCCCCACGTCGCGCCCGTGGCCACCTCGTGGTGGAACGTCTTGACGTGGAACTTTCCGCTCGCGTCCCGCTTGATGACCGCAACGGCGTCGGGCTGGATGACCAGGTCGGCCGCGAGCCGGATCGCCTCCTCGGCGGCCGAGTCGGCGGTGGTTTCGTCGGGGTAGCCGATTGCGATCAGATCTGCCATGCGTTGGCTCCTTGTCGTCGTGCGCCCGCTGCGGGCTCTTTCGCTTCGGGGCTGAGTCTGCCCGGCCGAAGATAGTGCCGCCCACCCGCCTACCCAAAGGGTCGGTTGAAACGCGCGAGCCTCCAGCGACGACTGAAGGCCGTCCGTGTCCTGAACCAGGAGGATCGATGGGGCTGAACCCGAAGCAGGAAGAGCTGTGCCGTCAGACCACGTGGGACTTCTCCGACCTGCGTGCCCTGTACATCAGCTGCACCCTGAAGCGCTCGCCCGAGGTGTCCCACACCGAGGGCCTGGCCGCCAACTCGATGGAGATCATGCGGCGCCAGGGCGTGACCGTCGACCTCGTGCGGGCCGTCGACCGCTCCATCGCCACGGGCGTCTACCCCGACATGACCGAGCACGGGTGGCCCGCCGACGAGTGGCCCGCCATCTTCGAGCAGGTCATGGCGGCCGACATCCTCGTGCTGTGCTCGTCGATCTGGCTGGGGGAGAAGTCGTCGGTGTGCACGCAGGTGATCGAGCGCCTCTACGGCAACTCCCACCTCCTGAACGACCGCGGCCAGTACGCGTACTACGGCCGGGTCGGCGGCTGCCTCATCACCGGCAACGAGGACGGCGTCAAGCACTGCGCCATGAACATCCTCTACTCGCTGCAGCACCTGGGTTACGTGATCCCGCCGCAGGCCGACGCCGGATGGATCGGCGAGGCCGGCCCCGGCCCGTCCTACCTCGACCCGGGCTCGGGCGGTCCCGAGAACGACTTCACCAACCGGAACACCACGTTCATGACATGGAACCTGCTCCACGTGGCGCGCCTGCTGAAGGACGCGGGCGGCCTGCCCGCCTACGGCAACCAGCGCTCCGACTGGGACGCCGGCTGCCGCTTCGACTACCCGAACCCCGAACACCGGTAGGTCCCCCGACCCGTTTACTCCGCGGCATTGGCCCGTGGAGGTACCACTTTCGCGAGTCAAACGCGGGTCGTTTGGGCGTAGGCTCCAGTCATGTCGCGGCGCCGTCATCTGTTGGGTGCGATCCCCGTCGTGGGGGCGGCGATCGGGGCGCTGGGAGCGGCGGCGTTCGCGTGCATCACCCCGGCGACGATCAGCCTGTCGGCCGCGGCCGGGCGACCCGCCGACGTCATCACGGTGACGGGGGCCGCCTTCCGCGCGCCCGACAACTCGCCCAACCCCGTGCAGGTCCGGTGGAACGGGGTCGACGGCTCGGTGCTGGCCGAGGTCCGGCCCACCCCCGAGGGCACGTTCACGACGACGGTGAAGATCCCCGACGGCGCGCCGGGCTGGTACGTGATCACGGCCACGCTGCGCGACGGCTCGGGCGAGCCCGTGCCGGGGACGCCGGGACGCGCCCTGTTCGAGATCCAGGGGGCGGCCGCGGCGCCGGTGGCGGCCGAGCCGGCCAACACGTTCACGCC
>JBOGIC010000003.1:0-3214 GCA_050744985.1 Acidimicrobiales bacterium | reverse complement strand
GACCGGCCTCGACGGCGTCGATCAGACTCGGCCCCTCGGCGACGAAGCCGTCCTCCACCAGCGATCGCTGCACCCGCTGGTCGTACGTGCCGAAGACGTCCCGCACGTGGGCGGCGTACTCCAGCGCGGACCAGGTCGTGGGGTTGGGCCGTTCACGCAGGACGACATCGGGGTCTTCGCCGGGGAGGAACCGCGTCAGCGGGGCTCGGTACCGTTGGCCGAACTTCCGCAGCGCCGGCGCGATGTCGTCCGGCCCCACCGACTCGTCGCGGAACCCGCACTCCGCGCAGTCGTTGCTCGCCACCCTCCTACTCGCCCTTCTTGGCGACCTTGTCGACCAAGTGGGAGGGGAGCAGGTCGTAGTGGCTGTGCTGGACGGCGAAGCGGCCGCGGCCACCGGTGATCGAGCGCAGGTCGATGGAGTACCGCAGGACCTCCGACGTCGGCACCTGGGCGGTGATCATCTGCTCGCCGTTGCCGACCGCCTCGGTGCCCTGCACCCGGCCACGCCGGGAGTTGAGGTCGCCCATGACGTCGCCCTGGAACTGCGACGGGACCGTCACCTCGAGCAGGGAGATGGGTTCGAGCATGACCGGGTTCGCCTTGCTCATCGCCTCCCTGAGGGCGAGCGACCCCGCCATCTTGAAGCTGAGCTCCGACGAGTCGACGGCGTGGAACTTGCCGTCGTAGAGCGTGACGCGCAGGTCGACGACCGGGTAGCCGAAGACCCCGCCGGTGCCCATCGTCTCGGCGACACCCTTCTCGACGGCCGGGATGAACTGGCGGGGGATCGCGCCCCCCACGATCTTGTCGACGAACTCGAAGCCGGCGCCGCGCTCGCGGGGCTCGACCCGCAGGAAGGCCACGCCGAACTGGCCGTGCCCACCCGTCTGCTTCTTGTGCTTGCCCTCGGCCTCGGCGGTGCCGGTGATCGTCTCCCGGTAGGGGACCTTCACATCCTCGGTCTCGACCTCGACACCGAACTTGCGGGCCAGCTTGTCGGTGACCAGCGACAGGTGGGTCTCGCCCATGCCCGAGAGCAGGGTCTGGTGGGTCTCGTCGTCCCGGCGCACCTGCAGGGCCGGGTCTTCCTCCTGCAGCCGGTGCAGGCCGGTCATGAGCTTGTCCTCGTCGCCTTTGGACTTGGGCTTGATGGCGATGCTCAGCACGGGCGTGGGCGGCTCCATCGCCGGGACGACGACCGGCGTGCCCTTGGGCGCCAGCGTGTCGCCCGTGGCCGTGTCGGCCAGTTTGGCCACGGCCCCGATGTCACCCGCCGGCACCTCCGAGAGCTGGTCCTGCTCCTTGCCCCGCATGGTGAACAGGGCGTGCAGGCGCTCGTCGGCGTGGGACCGGGAGTTGGTGAGCTGCATGTCGGGGCGGACGGTGCCCGACAGCGCCTTGAAGAACGACACCTTGCCGACGTAGGGGTCGGCCAGCGTGCGGAACACGACGGCCAGCGGCTGGCCGGCCGGGTCGGGCGTCACCTCGGTGGTGGTGTTGCCGGCGGTGACGGTGACCGGCGGGCGCTCGAGCGGGGACGGCCCGACCTCGGTGATCAGGGTCGCGAGCCGGTCGATGCCGATCAGCTTGGTGGCCGAGCCGCACGTCACCGGGTAGACCGACCCCTCGGCGACACCCTTCGACAGCGCCTGCTCGAGCTCTTTGGGCGACACCTCCTCGCCCTCGAGGTACCGCTCCATGAGGGCGTCGTCGGACACGACGATCCCCTCTACCAGGCTGTCCCGCACCTGCTGCTCGTCGGCCTTGATCTCGTCGGGGATGGGCGCCTCGGTGCCCTTGTTGCCGCCGGCGTAGATGTACGCCTTGTCGGCCAGCAGGTCGGCGATGCCGCGGAAGGAGCCTTCCTCGCCGATGGGCAGCTCGAGGGGGGCGACGCCGGCGCCGTAGCGCTCCTGTAGCTGCTCGACGGTGCGGGTGAAGCTCGCCCGCTCGCGGTCGAGCTTGTTGACGAAGAACATGCGCGGCACGCCGGCGTCGGAGGCGATCTTCCATGCGAGGTCGGTGCCCACCTCCGGGCCTTCCACCGCGCTCACGACGATGACGGCGAGGTCGGCGACCTGCACGGCGGCGTGGACGTCGGTCACGAAGTCGGCGTACCCCGGGGCGTCGATCAGGTTGATCTTGTAGCCGTCGTGCTCGAAGGGGGCGAGGGCGAGCGACAGCGAGATGCCCCGCCGGACCTCCTCCGGGTCGAAGTCGGTCGTGGTGTTCCCGTCCTCCACGCGTCCCTGGCGGGTGATGGCGCCGGCGCAGAACAGCAGGGCCTCGGCCAGGCTCGTCTTCCCGGCGCCCCCGTGACCTACGAGGGCGACGTTACGGATCCGGGCCGGAGCAAAACTCTTCACGGTGCCTCGCTGCGGGTAGGTGTGAATTGGTGACCGAAGCCTACCGGCCCCTCCTGGTAGCTTGAAGAGTCGGGCATGAACCGCCAGTGGAGGAGTTCTGCGTGTTTGACAAGCGCATCCGGACCGACGTGGAGCGGGGGTTACGTCCGGTAGGTTCGATCGTGGGCGGGCTCGGCGTCAAGGCCGACCACTTGACCGCCCTCGGGATTCTCATCTCCATCTTCGCCGGCCTCGCCGTGGCGTGGGGCCACCCCCTGCTGGCGGCGCTGCTGCTGGCGCTGTCGGCCGTACCCGACCTGCTCGACGGGGCAGTGGCCAAGGCGTCGGGCACGTCGTCGCCGCGCGGGGCCTTCTTCGACTCGGTCAGCGACCGCATTTCCGACAGCTTCGTGCTCGGCGGCGTGGCGTGGTACCTGGCGTCGGTGGAGGGCGGGCACGCCGCCGTGCTGCCCCTCGCCGTGCTGGGCGCCTCCAACCTCGTCTCCTACGAGCGAGCGCGGGCCGAGTCGCTGGGGTTCACGGCCCGCGGCGGCCTCATGGAACGGGCCGAGCGGATGTTGCTGCTCGGCGCCGGCTTGATCTTCAGCGCCCTCCTCGTCCCGGCGTTGTGGCTCATGCTGGTCCTGACCCTTGTCACCGCCGGGCACCGGTTCGTGATGGTCTGGCGTCAGGCGTCGGCGCCGAAGCGGGCGCCGAACGACCGCCTCATCGGCCGCTGGCGGGGCTGGCGCCCCGGCGAGGCCTTCCCGCCGCGGCCCAAGCGTGAGCGCGCGCCCAGGAAGTCGTGGAGCGAGCGGGGCCGCACCCGCCCGCCGCGGCCTCCCCGCTCGTCGCGCGGCTGATCC
>JBOGIC010000002.1:0-5052 GCA_050744985.1 Acidimicrobiales bacterium | reverse complement strand
AGTGCCACCCGCCAAGTGTAGGTCTCGGTCAGTCGGAGCCCGCTGCCTCGGGCGTCGCGTCGGCCGGTGCCTCGAAGTCCGCGTGCCCGGCCCGGTTCTGGCCGGGGGCGCCATGACGCGCGCAGTTGTGGAGGATCACCCTCAACGTGTCGTACTCGAGGCGCGCCACGTTCGGATGGCGGTTGACGACCACGCCGGCGGGCTGCTGCCGCCCCGCGGCGGGTGACGGTCAGTTCGAGGAACGGCGCGAGGCCCAGAGCGCCGCTCACCCGAGAACGCGAGGTCGTCGGCGTACCTCGTGTACGCCAAGGCGAACGTGGTTGCGAGGCGGCGAGGCGCCAATCGAGGCCGTGCGCTGGGCGGTTGGCGAGCGCCGGGCTCGTCGGGGCGCCTTTGAGGCTGCTGCGGGGGGCCAGGGAGAAGCTCGACCGCCTCGGGACGGGTTGCCTCCTCCCGCCACACTTGCCACGGCCCTTGCCAAGGTTGGGTCCCGCCAGATGCGGGAGGTCGCAGGCGCCTCGCTCACATCCCGCCGGTCGTGTCGGTCTCACATCGGTTTCCGGAACCTCGCCGACTCGCAGGCCGTCGAAGACGAGCGTGAGGTTGTTGCGCCCGATAGCAACGCCGGCGATCATTGGACCGGGGCGCGATGCGCTGGTTGTCGGACTTCCTAGGCTCGGACGCACCGGCACGTGCGCAAACCCCGATCTATCCGTCGGATGGCTCGATGGCGTATGGTCGGGCGGCGGCCGGTCAGCCGGCGGCCGTCGACTCCTGCCGTTGCGCTTCGCGGTATTGCCGGGCCGTTTGAGGATCGGGGGCGAGTCGTACGGCGGCGGCGTAGGCGGCGTCGGCGCGGGAGCGGTCACCGAGGCGGCTGAACAGGAAGCCGAGCTGGGACTGGAAGAAGGCCTGCCGGTCCGGGCGTCGGCCCGCCTCCTGGTAGAGCGCGATGGCCGCCTCGTACTCGCTGGCGGCGCGGGAGTACTTCTGGGCCGCCTCAGCCGAGAGGGCCAACCGGTAGAGGTACCCGAGGGTGGCGTGGGCTTCCGCGGCCAGGTCACGGAGGCGTTCGGTGTCGCCCCCGTAGGCTTGAATCGCCTCGATGAACCTGCTCTCCGCGTCGTTCCATGCGTCCGCCAGGAGAGCCTGGCTCGAACACAGCATGACCCGCCCCTCACCATAGGCCGCCTTGGCCGGCACGTCGGCGCCCGCGACAAGCCGTCCTGCTCGAGCGCGCCGGTATGCCTCGAGGCTGCGCGCCAGGCCGTCGGCGTCAACCGTGCCGGCCTCGCACTGCCCTCGGGCGCGATGGAATATCACCTCCGCCTGGCCGAGATTCGCCCTCGAATACTCGGGCTTCAGGTCCAGGGCCTGGAGGTAATACTCCTCGGCCTCGGGCAGCTGGCCGAGCTTGCCAGCCAGGTTGCCGAGCAACAGATAAAGAACCTCCCGGCCGTCGTTCGGACCCCATCCGGGTTCGCGGTTGGCGGCCTGCAGATGCTGGTACGCCTGGTCGTAGTCCTCCACCGAGTAGTAGCCGAGAGCTACGGTCGCCTCGGCCAGTACCCGGCTTCGCCAGGTCAACTGGTCGAGCAGCGCATTCTGGACCGAAACCCGTTCGGCGCCGCCCGGCGCCCGGAGCGGGGTACCGAGCTGGTGCTGGCCGACGAGTTCGAAGGCGTCGAACAGCTTTCGATCGCTCACGTAGAACTCAGGGGTCAGCTCACTACCGCTGGCGTCAGTCTGGAGCAGGCCGTATACGACCACGTCGGCCCCGATCGCCTTTGCCGTCTTCTCGGCGGCGCTCGCCCGCTCGTCCGGCGTTGCGCCGGCCAGCCGGCCGATGGCGCGGTGTTGGACCTCCCGCCCCCCCTGCACCTCTCGTAGCTCGCCGGCCAGCAGGCGGTCGAAGCGGGACGAGAGCTGACTTGCTGCTGCCGAGCTCACGACACTGTCGCCGTCGAGCTCACCGAACGTCGCTACCGCAAGGTTGAACCAACCAGTCATCCGGGCCGGTCCGCCCCGGCCCCGCCACTGCAGGAGCCCGGCCAGCAAGCCCCCAATCAGGACGGCCGCGGCCGCAGCGCGGACGAGCCGACGCGTCCTTGTCACGCGGTGCCGCTCGGCCGTCCTGCGACGGCGGCCGCCGACGGCGGTTTCGGCGGCGATAGTGGCGGCCAGGAGAGCCACGTCACGCTCCCAGTTGGCGTCGCTCAGTTCGACGGCCTGCCGGCGGGCCAGGCCGCGCAGCGGCTCGGGCAGCTCAAGCTCGGCGGGCATGCGGGCCTTCTCGACCAGCACGGGGATCACCAGCGTGCCGCGCTCGAGCGCGGCGGTGACTTCGGCGCGAAGAACGTCCTCGGGGTCATCGAGGCGCCGACGGCCCTCCTCGTCGATCGACAGCAGCCATTCGCGTCCGATGACGACGAGCACCGCGGCGCACGACTCGAGGACGCCAGCGATGACCTCGTGGAAGTCCCGCCCCGGCGTGATGCGGGTCACGTCGCGGAAGACGTACTGCGGGCCGAACCACTCCACCAGGTCATCGTGCAAGCGGCCGGCGTAGCCGGCGGTGTCATCGCGCCGGTAGCTGATGAAGATGGTCTTCGTCTTGTTCGTCGTCGCCGCCGGGCCCACGACGTTCAAGCTATCGTTGGCGCACGGCGAGGCGGAGGCGGATGGTGGAGCGACCACAGAGGGCCCAGCTTTGGTCAGCCGCCGCCGTCGTCACCATGCTCCTGCTGGCCGTCGTCACTACTGCCTGCGGCGACGGAGTCAGCGACGGGGTCGCGACACAGGAGACGGCGGGCACGCCGAGCACCGTGGCGCCGACCGCGGCGCCCGCGACCACTCGACCCGTTTTCTCGGGGGTCCTGGCCCGCCGAGATGCCCTCCCATCGGACGCGCAGGGAACCTATGGCTACTTCGTCGGCGGAGACGCCCCGTGCCAAGAACCCGACGATCCCCGAGGGATCCGAGTGCCTCCGATGATCCTCGTGCCGGTCCGATTCGCCTTCTGTTTCGGGAGCGCCTTTCTCAATGCGGACGTGGCTGTGACGTTCCTGCTTCCGGGCGGCGGCGCCCAGACTGAGACGGTTCGAGGCCCGTGGGTCTACCGGGACTTCGTTCCCGGCGACCCGCTCGGTGAGTACCGCATCACGGCGCGCGCCGGATCGAACACCGCGACCGGGACCTTTAGGCTTGTTCGCCCGACGCAGGGCGAGTTGTTCATCTTCGATCCCAACGTCGGACCTCCGGGGACGACCTTCCGAGCCGCCTTCAGCGGCTTCAGGTCGTCGGAGAAGGTGCGCCTCCACGTCTGCCGCCGAACGCCGTACTCGGGGAGCAGGCCTTCATTTACCTGTGACTACCTCACGACCCTGCCCATCGACGCCGACCGAAACGGCGAAGCCGTCTTCTCCATCCAGACGCAGACGACCGACCCCGTCGGTGAGTACTGCTTGATCTCGCCGACGATCGTCCAGCGCTTCCCTCCCGACGTCGACGACTGTCAAAACGAGTACAAGTTCGCCCTCCGGGCGCGCTAGCACGTCCTCGGTCCGGCGGTGTTGACGTCGCGGCGCAGGTCTCCTCTGAGCAGGATCCGCGATCACTCAGCCCGTGGGCTGCATCACGGGATCTTGACAGCCGGCGGCGGAGGTATCCGAGGCTTGACCGTCCGGCGGTCGAGCTCGGCCTGCGCCTCGTCGAGTTCTTCCTGCGTCGGTCCACCCGTGCAGGTGAGACCCTGTCTTCTCCCCGTCGGGGCGATGCGTCAGGGGCAGAGACGCCGTTGTAGAACCAGCATTACACACCCGCTCAAGCTAGAAGACCTCGACAACGAAGCAGGCGACCGTGCCAACGACGCCAAGTGCCACAAACGGCAAGGCGATATACAGAACCACTCGGGCTACCTCTCTGTTCGACTCAGCGGCAATCTGTCGCTTCGGGTATAACCTGGCGTTTCCTCGCAGAGCTACGGCATAGAGAGTTAAAAGCGAAGCACAGAGAAGTGTTGAATAGGCAAGGTAACATATTGGCAAGGGGTCGGGCCTCGTCCCAGGAGTAGGACGCTCTGAGTATGTATACAGTAGCGCATGAGTGTGCAAAATACGTTGTATAGCGGCAGCTCTGGCACACGGTCATCGCCCGTCCTCACCTGGCCACCACATGGCGACGACCCGGTGTTCGTTCGGCTCGCGGGCGTGGAGGAACGCCTCGATCTCGGCGTCGTGCTCGGGGCCGACGAAGAGCCGGCGCCGTACGAAGGCGACGAGCTCGGGGGTGACGTCCGGGAGGCGGGGCGGGAGCAGCATGTCTTCGCGCTCGACATCGAGGCCCGTCGCCCGGATGGCTTCCTCGGCCAGGTCGGCGACGGGCCAGTCGGGGCGGTCGATGCCGTGGATCGTCTTCCAGAGCGGGTTGAGGGCGGCCAGCGGGGACTGGGCGGACAACTCGACGACCACCCGCGCGCGGGCGTGGTCGGTGAGGGCGGTGACGAAGTCCTCGATGTTCTCGGCGCGGTACATGGCGTGGTGGCAGACGGCCACATCGGCCGGCGGCACGTCGGCCGCGACGTCCGGCCAGGTGCCGGGGTAGGCCTGGGTGGCGACGCCGGCCTCGCGGCCGCTCGCCTCGAACGACTCGAGCATGCCTTCGAGCGGATCGACACCGATGATCAGGCCGGCCTTGCCCGCCAAGCCCAGGCTGGAGGCGCCGCCCCCCACGCCCACGTCGAGGACCGACCCGCCCTCCGGGAGAGCCTCGAGCGCTCGCTGCCGGGACGGCCGCACGGGCTGCAACGAGTCCTCTTCGGGCTTCCACCGGAACCGTTGGGGCTCGAGGGTCGCCTCGGGCTCGGGCGAACGGTCGATCACGTCCTGGGGCGGGGTGGAATCGCGGACCGCCTGTCGCCACCGCTCACCGGGGGTTTCAGCCATCCGGGCATGATCACAGACGACAGCGTTTCGCGACGGACGAACGGTATGGTCGTCCTGCAATGGGACCCCGCGGGCGTCGGTGGCTGTCAGGCGCCTGCTTGGTCATGGC
>JBOGIC010000001.1:0-4780 GCA_050744985.1 Acidimicrobiales bacterium | reverse complement strand
GGGATCCACATGCTGGCGCCGCCGACCGCCGGCGCCACCTATATCCAGGGCTACGCCCCCGCCATCGACTTCCTGGACCAAGCCAAGGTCGTCAAGACCAACCAGACCTTCTGCGGACAGACGCGGTGCTACTACTGCGTTGCGGTCATCGACGAGTTCAGTCCGCAGGAGTCGGACGCCGGCCATGTGCTCAAGTACTACGCACCCGGCATCGGCCTCGTGCACGTCGAGCCGGTCGACGATCCCGCGGGCGAGGTCCTCGACCGCACTTCCCAAACCCGCCTCGATTCGACCCAGCTCAACGCGGCGCGCAACGCCGTGCTCAACCTCGACAGTCGCGCCTACACCTACGCGGCCCAGGTGTGGCAGGGTACGGCGCGCGCCGTCGTCACCCCCGACTGGCCGCAGGCCCGCTGAGGTGCACCGGCCCGGAGAGATGCCGGGCCCTGTGCTGTCTCGCAATCCGAACGGCGACCGGTGGTGCCCGCAAGGGGAACCACTTGCGGCACAGCTCGACGACGGTCGTCGGTCAGCTGCGCGGGAGCCCGGGCGCAACGTTCAATCCCGTAAGGCGATCCCTCACCGGGACGCGCGTGCCGCGCGCCCCGAAGCCCGATCCCGCAAAGGAACGGCCGCTACGGTCAGGCCAGGGCGATCGAGTCTCGCGTCGGCGGCGGAGGTACCGGGAAGGGAAGGCTCGGCTGTTCGCCTAGGACGCTCCGCATATACGCCCCGAAAACCATGGCGGGGTAGGTGCCGCCGTAGACCCGGGGAAACCTGCCGACGTTGTACATCGAGACCCGGGCCTCTGGCGCGCCCATCCATACCGCCGTGGCCAGCTGGGGCGTGAACCCGACGAACCAGGCGTCGGCATTCTCGTCGGTCGACCCCGTCTTGCCGGCCACCGGGCGATCTGGCACCGCCGCAGCCGTTGCGGTCCCGCTGGCCACGACCTGAGTCAGGACGTCGGTGACGATGCGGGCGTGCTCGGCGGAGATCGCCTGCTCGGGCTCGTCCATGTGGCGGTACAGCTCGGCGCCATCCGGCCCCACCACGCGCTCGACGAAGTAGGGAGCCCGTTGCACGCCGTCGTTCGCCAGCGTCGCGTAGGCGGATGCCATCTGCAGCGGGGTCACCGGCTCGCTTCCCAGCGTCAATGACAAGTGGGCGCCGAGGGCGCTGGTGATGCCCATGCGGTGGGCGACGTCGACCACCTTCTGGGGGCCGACGAGCTTGATGAGGCGGGCGTAGGCGCAGTTGACCGACCGGATCGTCGCCTCGGCAACGGTCAACGTGCCGGCAGCCTGGCCCTCCACGTTCGAGGGCGACCAGACAGGCGCGCCGCCCCCAGCATTGTCTATCGGGCAGGGCTGCGCCCCGGAGATGGTGTCGACGGGCAGGACTCCGGATTCCAGCGCCGCCGTCAGCGTGAACACCTTGAACGCGGAGCCGACCTGGCGGCCGCCGTCCGTCGCCAGGTTGAACTTGGTGTCTTGGAAGTTCGGGCCGCCGACGAGGGCTCGGACCGCCCCGGTCGCGGGCTCGACCGACACGAGCGAAGCGGTGAAGCCCCGGGGATCGCTCGGCACGATGGAGTCGATCGAGGCCTGGGCCAGGTCCTGGGCGCGCGGCTCGAGCGTCGTGTAAATCGACAACCCACCCTCGAACAGCCTGTCAACCCGAGCTTCTGGCGTGTCCCCGAGCCAGTCGGCCTGGAGTAGCTGCTGCTTGACATGCTCGGCGAAGTAGTCGCTGCTCCGAGGCGGGTCGTGCGGTGGACGCGTGGGGAGCGGGTCGGCCTTGACCTCCGCCGCCTGCTCGGCGGTGATGTGCCCGAGGACGTACATCCGGTCAGCCAGCGAGTCGCGACGGCCGCGGGCCTCGTCCGGATTCGTGAACGGGTCCGCACCCGCCGGCTCGCGGATGAGTCCCGCCAGCAGCACCGCCTGGGGCAACGTCAGGGCCTGGACGTTTTCCCTGTAGTAGTGCTGGGCGGCGGCCTGTATGCCGTAGGCGCCGTTGCCGAAGTACACCCGGTTCAGGTACCGGTCGAGGATCTCCGTCTTGGTCAACTGCCGCTCGAGCCGCAGGGCCAGAGCGGCCTCCTTGAGCTTGCGGTCGAGGTCCTTCGTGGACGTCAGGAACTCGATCTTGACGAGCTGCTGGGTGATGGTCGAACCGCCCTCGACCACTCGGGCCGCTTCCAGGTTCCTCGTGGCCGCCCGCACGATGGCGCGGGCGTCGAGGCCACTGTGTTCGAAGAATCGCTCGTCCTCGGCGTCGAGAACGGCCTGCGTCACGTGGCCCGGCATTTGGTCGATCGGCACCAGCACACGATCCTCCTCGGAGTGCAAGACGGCCAAGGCCGTGCCGTCACTGGCGTAAACGACCGATCGTGTCGCCAGGGGTGGGAAGGTGAGCTGGGGCGCTGGGGCGGTGGTCGCGACGCGCGGCGCAAGGATGCCAATGGTGAGGGTGAGCACCACGATGGCCGTGGTGACCAACGCTCCGCCCAACGTCACCGTCGCCACCCACCGCAAGACCATGCCGACGGCCCACAGGACTGCACGCGCCACCCCCGCGACCCATCGCCAGATGGCTCTCCGCGTATCGGGGACGGCGGGTTCGACGGGCTCGTACTCGAACGGCGGCCAAAGCTCCACGGGGACTACGGAATGTCGAGAGTCACCCCGGTCGGCGGCAGGGGCGGGAGGCGCGTCGACCGGGGCCATGTTCAACGGACCCTCGCGAGAGTTCCTTCGAGGGTCCGCTCCCCGTTCCCAGCTGGGGGATCAGACGTAGGGCTGCACCGACGCCGCCGGGGCCGCCGTGTGGCCCTCGAAACAATCGCCTGGACGATGCTTCCTCCCCGGAGTGTCGCTCTCCGTTATTTCCTCTATACCCCGAGAAGGCGCCCAAACCACCAGGCCTGGGAGCGTGTTCGACCTCCTATGCGGTGACGGGCAGATCCTTGAGTCAGCGCGGGTCCTGATTGACGCAGATCCCGTCCTTGCGGTGGACCAGTCCGAGTCCGCGTCCGCCGCTGTGTACTGGTTCGCTCAGTCCCCGCGTGACCAAAGACGACGCGGTCCGCAACCCGATCCGTTTCGGTTGCGGGATTACGCCTTCGACGCTGGTCTCCTCTGGTGGAACGCCACCCGGCTCCTCGGCGAGTGGCTGAGGGAGGACGTTGTCGCCCGGGCCGTACCCATCCAGGGCCCCCATCCTCCGGCGTGGGCAGACTCGGGATACCACCCTCCTCCCGGGCTCCGCCTGGAGGATCGGGAGGGCCTTTGCCTGGCCGAGGTTCGGCCGACGTTCTGGGGCGATGACGCCCGGGAGGTGTTCCGGGTCCTCACCTCGGCCGGATGGCCGGAGGAGACCTGAACCGGGTCAACTTGGCCCGCTGTGGCGCTGCCACGAAGCGACTTTTGACTCTGTTTCCCGACGGGCCGCCGGGATCAGGATCGGGGCATGCCCGCGATCGAGCTGCATGCCAACACCGACGGGTACGTCCTCTGCCCCCTTCGAGGAGAGATCTCCGTCGAGTGGTGTGAAGGCTGCCCGTTCCGCTTGAAGGTTGACCAGCACGAACAGCGGTTCGTCATCGTGTGCGAGCCGCGCATGGCGTCGCCGAGGCGTCTCTGGTCGTACTGCTTTCCGGCCGTCGCCGAAACTCCGAGCTCCCTCCGGGACGTCCCTGATACCTGGCGGTAGATCGTCGCCTGCGGGTGGATCGGGCGGGCCTGTCACAGCGGACCAACCCGGCCTGGTACTCCCCGACGCTGACCCCAGGGGTAGGCAGCCAGGCATCCTGGATGCACCGGGTCGGGGGGCCGGACCGTACAGCGGGGGGATCGCCTGCGCGCGATCGCACAGTGGCCGATCGCTGTCCGCGCCGACATCGCTGGCAAGACGCAGCAGAACCGGGATTCTCGGGCGGACCGGGCCAAGCGGCCGTCGACGGCGGTCGACGCGACTGATCGACGGTTCGCGCGTCCCTCGAGCGCCGCGGACGACGCACAGATCGCCGGCACAGAACGCACGTCGCCGCTCTCTACCTGAGGTGATCTGGCTGCTCAGGCAGCTCGGCAAACCGTGGGCGTGATTTCGGGCACTCCTTCGTCACCGCCGTTGCCTCCCCCCGATGATTGACCGGTCGTGGACCAGGCGCCGACTGGACGGTCCTGGCCGAAGACGCCGGCGGAGCCGTTCGACGGTTGCGCCATTGGCGCACTGCGACGCCTCTGCGAGCGTGAGCAACGTCGCGCAGTGCTCGGCGGCCTGGCACCGCTTAGTCTGCGACAGGCGCGCTCACACCCGAGGGCCCTGCACACGGCCGGGACGCTGAGCTCGAAGCGGGCCGCGATGTCGGACGCGGACAGGCCGGCGTCGAGCGCCACGAGCAGGCTCGGCCGGTCGACGGCGGGGCTCGGGCGGTGGCGAGTGACCCGGGCGGGCTCGAGGCGGCGGTACACGGTGGCGGTGGAGCAGGCGTCAACGGGGCCGCGACGCGCGGGCCCGACCAGCCTTGGTGGTACAGCGCCGCCATGGCGTCGGAGCTGGCCGGGAGCCGCCGGAGGCGCGGGCCGCGCGTTAGCCTCGATCCTCGGGACGGGGTCGTTGCGATAGTCGCGTTGAGGTTCAGCGGGGTGGGAAGCCGAAGCGGAGGCGCCTGTCGCCCCACCATGGGATGGGGAGGTCCATCTCCGGGAAGCCGGCGTCGATGAGCACCGGGGTGTAGGTGCGCACGGCCAGGTCGACGCGCACGTGGTCGTCG